>JBEIQK010000167.1:0-10144 GCA_040376505.1 Alphaproteobacteria bacterium
AGGCCAGGGCCGTGCTGGGGCGCACCTTGCTGCGGCCGGCGAGGCGGGGCCCCATGGTGCAGGGCGCGTCTACGATCCGCCAGCCGCGTGCCTCGGCGCCGATCACCACCTCGGCGTCGAGGAACCAGGCGCGGTGGCGGGGCGCCAGCTCCTGGTAGGCGGCGCGGTCCATCAGCTTGGGGCAGCCGTTGACGTCGGGGGTGGCGATGCCCAGGCCGCGGGTGCACAGTCCGTAGACCCGGGTGACGAAGAGCCGCTCCAGGCCATCTTCGCGGCGCACCCGGCGGGCCTTGGCGAGCCGGGCCCCTTGGTGGAGCAGGGCGTCGATCAGGGGCAAAAAGACGAGGGGATCGACCTGCCCGTCGCCCCAGGTCCAGCCCACATGGGTGATGGCTTCGTCCTGGAGGAGGGCCTCAACGCCAGCGCATCTCCCGCCGCCGTAACCCGCGTTCGCTGAAAGGTGAAGGGCGAGCAGCCGCGGATAGAGGCCGGCCAGCGCCTCGATCGCCGGACCGGTGCCGTCTGTGCTGCCATTGTTCACCAGCGCCAGGCGAAAGGGCAGGGGAGCGGCCGACAAGGCGCGCACCACCGCGCCCACCACCTGGGGCAGGCGGGCGGCCTCGTTGTAGAGCGGGATCGCCACGCCCAGCACCTCAACTCCCCAGGAGCGGCTGCTGGCGCAGGTTGTCGAGGGTGGCCCAGCGGGTGCGCACGCAGGCCGGAAAGGGCTCGGCGCGGTCGATGAAGCCCCGCAGCCAGGCCCGGGTGACTGGATCCGACGGGTAGCCCGAGCCCACCGCCCCCAGCACGGCGATCTCGGCGTCGCGGCGCAGCTTGGCGAAGATGCTGGCCGCGCCGACGATCGGGTAGGTGGCGTCGGCCTTGGGCTCGATGATGAAGGCAGGCAGGGGCACGGTCAGCCGCGCGATCAAGCGGGCCCGGAAGGCCGGGATTCCCCGCGGGTTGACCGGGGCGTCGATGTAGACCGTGTCGGGCGCGGCCTCATTGATCAGGGCGGCGAAGGCGGCCTCTTCGAGGGTGTTGATGTTGCCCTCGTCGATCTCCTGGGGGCTCACCAGGACCAGGCGATGGGTCACCAGGGTCTCCAGGCGGGCGGCGGCCTGGGCGCGGCGGGCGGCGCTGAGCAGCTTGGAGTCGTTGGCGCCGGCGGCGCGCAGGCCGGCGGGGTCGTCCTGGTCAGCGTAGGCGCAGCCGATCACCAGGGGGCCGAGGACACAGCCGCGACCGGCCTCATCGAGGCCGAGGATGCGGGGCATGGGCAGACTCTTGGAAATGGGGTTGGGGCGTGAGGTGTTTGGCGCGGCTCCAACTTGACCGGTTGGGCTCTGGCGGGGTAGGGCCACGTCCCATGAACCCGTACTTCCCCATCCTGATCTCGCTCACCATCGCGGTGGTGTTCAGCCTGGCCTTCGTCGCGCTGAGCTACTTCTTTGGCCCCAAGCGCCCGGTCAAGACCAAGACCTCGGTCTACGAGTGTGGCATGCCGCCGGTGGGAACCACTGGGCATCGCTTCAGCGTCAAGTTCTACCTCGTAGCCGTGCTGTTCCTGCTCTTCGATCTGGAAGCGGTCTTCCTCTTCCCCTGGGCGCTCGTCTTCCAGGGCTTCGTAGCGAGCGGCCAGGCCCTCTTCGTGCTGGCTGAGATGGGCCTCTTCTTGGGGGTCCTCTTCCTCGGATGGTTCTACTGCCTTCGCCGGGGAGCGTTTGAATGGGACTAGAATCCAACTTCGACCAGCCCTTCATCACCACCTCGATCGACGCGGTGGTGAACTGGGGTCGCAAGTACTCGATGTGGCCCATGCCCTTCGGCACGGCCTGCTGCGCCATTGAGTTCATGGGCGTGGTGGCCAGCCGCTACGACGTGAGCCGCTTCGGCGCCGAGCTGGTGCGCTTCTCGCCGCGGCAGGCCGACCTGCTGCTGGTGATGGGCACGGTGACCCAGAAGATGGCGCCGGTGTTGAAGCAGATCTACGACCAGATGCCCGAGCCCAAGTGGGTGATCAGCATGGGGGCCTGCGCGTCGAGCGGCGGCTTCTATGACAACTACTCGGTGGTGCAGGGCATCGATGAGCTCATCCCGGTCGATGTCTACGTCGCCGGCTGCCCCCCGCGGCCCGAAAATGTCATCGGCGCCATCGTCAAGATTCAAGAAAAGATCTCCCAGGAGAAGACCGCCGCCTGGCGTTGACCGGCGGGGTCGATTTTGCGGCCAGGGTCGCGCTGCGGCGCGGCGGGCCGCTCGGAGGGTTCGGATGCAGCAGGCCGACATCACCGCGCGAATTCAGGCGCGTTTTGGCGACCGCATCGTCGCGAGTTCGGAATTTCGTGGGCAAGCGGCCTTGACCATCCGCCCGGCCGACCTCATCGAGGTGGCGACCTTCCTGCGCGACGAGCCGGAGCTCGACTTCACCATGCTGATGGACCTCGGCGGCGTCGACTATCTCGACTATGGCGATGACCGCGAGTGGCGGTACGAGGTCGCCTACCAGTTCTACAGCATCTCCAAGAACCACCGCTTCCGCATCAAGGTGGCGGTGGAAGATGAGTCCGTTCAGGTCCCCACGCTGCACAGCCTCTGGCGCAACGCCAACTGGATGGAGCGCGAGGTCTATGACCAGTTCGGCGTCGTCTTCAGCGGGCACAAGAACCTGCGGCGCATCCTCAACCACGAGGACTTCGTCGGCCACCCGCTGCGCAAGGACTACCCCATCAACCGTCGGCAGCGCCTGAGCCGCCCGATCGAGCACCTGATCCCCGACGATCCGGAGTGGGCATGAGCACCAGAGTCGCCCCGATCCCGACAGACCGACTGGTCGTCAACATCGGCCCGAGCCATCCGGTCACCCACGGCACCCTGCGCATCCAGGTGGAGCTCGAGGGTGAGACCATCGTGCGCAGCGCCTGTGAGATCGGCTACCTGCACCGCGGCTTCGAGAAGCAGGCGGAGACCGTCTTCTACGAGCAGGTGGTGCCCTACGCCGAGCGCCTGAACTACATGGGTCCGATCATGAACTCGAACGCGTGGTGCCACGCGGTCGAGGAGATGCTCGGCATCACGGTTCCGGCGCGCGCCCAGGCCATTCGTGTCATCACCACCGAGATGGCCCGCATCATCGACCACTGCGTCTGCATCGGCGCCAACCTCGTCGACCTCGGCGCGCTGACCAACTTCTGGTATCTGTACAACTACCGCGAAAAGATCTACGATCTTTACGAGGAGCTGTGTGGGGCCCGCATGATGGTCAACTACCCCCGCATCGGCGGCGTGGCGGCGGACTTCCCCGAAGGCTGGCTGGAGAAGCTGGTCCTCGTGATGGAAGACCTGAAGAACCACCTCGCCGACGTGCAGGGTCTGGTCGAGACCAACCGCATCTTCGTCGACCGCACCCAGGGTGTGTGCGTCATCTCGCAGAAGGACGCCATCAACTTTGGCATGACCGGGCCCTGCCTGCGGGCCACCGGCATCCCCTACGATGTGCGCAAGGTCCAGCCCTACTGGGGCTACGACAAGTACCAGTTCGAGGTTCCCACCGGCACGGCCGGCGACACCTACGAGCGCGTGGTGCTGCGCTTCCGCGAGATGGAGCAGTCCCGCCGCATCGTGATGCAGGCGATCGAGCAGCTCCCCGAAGGCGACTACATTCTCGACGACCCGCGCTTCGTCAAGCCGGCCAAGGACCTCGTCTACAACACGATGGAAGGGCTCATCTCGCACTTCAAGATCGTGATGCACGGCGTGAGCCCGCCGCGGGGCGAGTACTACTCGGCCACCGAGGGCGGCAACGGCGAGCTCGGCTTCTACATCATCTCTGACGGTGGGCCCAAGGCCTGGCGCGTGCGCATCCGTCCTCCCTGCTTCATCAACTACTCGGCCTTCCCGCAGATGATCAACGGTTCCATGCTCGCCGACGCCATCGCCGCGCTGGGCTCCGTCAACGTCATCGCGGGCGAGCTGGACCGGTAGGTTTCCCATGGGTTCACACAGCAAAGGTGTCCCCGCCCCGGATCACGGTCCTGTGGACTGGTCCGCCGAGGACAAAGTCAAGATCGACGAGATCTTTCAGCGTTACCCCGAGCGCCGCGCCGGTCTGTTGCCCGTGCTTTGGCTGGCTCAGCAAAAGTGGGGCTGGCTGTCGGAGAGCGTGATCCGGCGGGTCGGGCTGACGCTGGGGCTGCCCCCCAGCGATGTCCTCGCGGTGGCCTCCTTCTACACGATGTTCAAGAAAGAGCCGACCGGGCGCTATGTGCTCCAGGTCTGCCACACCCTCTCCTGCGCCCTGCGCGGCGCCGATCAGATCGTCAGCTACCTCGAAGGCAAGCTGCAGATCGATCCCCACACCGGCCACTCCCCCGACGGCATGTTCAAGCTGGAGCGGGTGGAGTGTCTGGCCTCCTGTGGGTCGGCGCCGATGATGCAGGTGGATGAGCACTTCTACGAGCTGCTCACCCCCCAGAAGATTGACGAGATTCTGGACGGCTTCAAGAGCGGTCGTCCCTTGCCCACCCCTCGCCCCGAAGCGGATCAGTGGACATGGAACCGCGTATCCTGACCGCGCGCTGGAACGTTCCAGACGTGCACAACATCGACACCGCCATGCGCCACGGCGCCTGGCGGGCCCTGCCGATGGCCCTCAAGCGGGCCCCGGCCGACGTCACCAACGAGGTCAAGACCTCTGGCCTCCGCGGTCGCGGCGGCGCAGGCTTCCCCACGGGCATGAAGTGGACCTTCGTGCCGCCGGTGGAGAAGCGCGGCGGCAAGCCGGTCTACCTCGTCTGCAACGCCGATGAGAGCGAGCCCGGAACCTTCAAAGACCGCTACCTGATGTGGAAAGATCCGCACATGTTCGTGGAAGGCTGCGTCATCAGCGCCTACGCGACCGGCGCGGAGCGGGTCTACATCTACCTGCGCGGTGAATTCGCCTTCATCCAGCACCGGGTTGATGCCGCCATCGCCCAGGCGCGGGCCAAGGGCTTCATTGGCAAAAACATCCTCGGATCGGGGGCCAACATCGAGGTGTACACCCACCTCGGCGCCGGCGCCTACATCTGCGGCGAAGAGACGGCCTTGCTGTCTTCGCTGGAGGGTGGCCGCGGCCAGCCCAAGCTCAAGCCGCCCTTCCCGGCGGTTGAGGGCGCCTGGCGCTGCCCGACCATCGTGAACAATGTCGAGACGATGGCGGCGGTGACCTGGATCCTGGAACACGGCGCCGCAGAGTACCGCAAGTTCGGCACCGAGAAGTCGCCGGGCACCAAGCTCTTCAGCTGCTCGGGCCACATCCGCAAGCCGGGCGTGTACGAAGTGGCCCTGGGCTACCCGATGACCTCCCTCATCGAGAATGAGTGCGGCGGGCTCTACCCGGGGCGCACCCTCAAGGCGGTCATCCCGGGCGGCTCCAGCGTGCCCATCATGACGCCCGAAGAAGTGTCCAAGTCGACGATGGACTACGAGTCGATCAACACGGTGGCCGGCTCCTACCTGGGCTCCGGCGGCCTCATCGTGATGGACGACACCACCGACCTCGTCGACTCGCTCACCAACCTGCTGCGCTTTTACGCCCACGAGTCCTGTGGACAGTGCACCCCCTGCCGCGAAGGCTGCGGGTGGATGTTCAAGGTGCTCCAGCGCGTGAAGAGCGGCGAGGCGACCGACCTCGACCTCGCCACGCTCAAGGACCTGGCCGACAACATCTTCGGCCGCACCATCTGCTTCTTCGGGCCCTCGGCGGCGCTGCCGGTGCAGAGCTTCTTGAATAAGTTCCCTGATGAATTCTGTGGCCGTGTCAATGGGACCGGTCAGGTCAGCTACGCCAACAGCGGGGGGGCCGCGCCCGCGGCAAGGTGACATCATGCCGACCGTAAAGATCAACGGCCAGGAGGTCGTGGTCCCCGACGGGGTCAACATGATCGAGGCCGCCGCGCAGCTCGGCGTCGAGATCCCGCACTACTGCTACCACCCGCATCTGTCCATCGCGGGCAACTGCCGCATGTGCCTTGTGGACATCGAGGCGGGCGGTCGTGGGCCCGACATCGCCTGCAACATGAAGGCGCGCGATGGCCTCGCCATCCGCACCGACACGGCGCAGGTCAAGCAGATGCGCAAGTCGGTGATGGAGTTCCTGCTGGCCAACCACCCCCTCGACTGTCCGATCTGTGATCAGGCGGGGGAGTGCCGGCTGCAGGACTACTACATGGACTATGGCCAGTACGAGTCCCGGCTGGTCGACGCCAAGGTGGCCAAGCCCAAGCGCCAGGACATCGGCGACCACATCGTGCTCGACAGTGAGCGCTGCGTGGCCTGCTCGCGCTGCGTGCGCTTCGGCGACGAGGTCACCAAGACGGGTGAGCTGCGCCTGTTCAACCGCACCGATCACACCGAGATCGGCATCTTCCCGGGTGAGCGGCTCAAGCACCAGTACCAGGGCGTGCTGGCCGACATCTGCCCGGTGGGCGCGCTCACCAACAAGGACTTCCGCTTCGCCAAGCGGGTCTGGTACCTCAAGGAGACCGAGTCGGTCTGCAATGGCTGCGCCACCGGCTGCAACATCTTCGTCTGCCACGAGAACGGGGGCGTCTTCCGCTACCTGCCCCGGCGCAACGACGCGGTGAACAAGAGCTGGATGTGCGATGTCGGTCGCGCCGACTACGCCGAGGTCAACAGCACCCGGCGCATGGCGCGGGCCCAGGTGGGCGGCAAGCCCGTGACGGTGGACGCGGCGGTGCAGGCGGCGCTGAATCTTCTGCGCAGCGGCGACCCGGCCCAGGTGGCCGTCGTCTTCGGCGCCCAGGCCACCAACGAGGCCAACTTCGGTCTGCTTCGCATCGTCCAGGACCTGCTGCCCCGCGCCTCGATCTACATCTGCGAGGGCAACAACCCGGGGGCCTCGGCCTACCACGACCAGCTCCTGGTCTCGCCCGACAAGAACCCCAATTCGGTGGGCGCCCGCGTCATCGCCGCCACCAAGGGCGACGTCGGCTCGCGCAGCGACCTCATCGCTGGGCTCAAGGGCGGCTCCATCAAGGTGGTGCTGGTCCTCGAAGACGATGTGCTCGGGCGGCTCAAGCTGGACAGCCAGGGCGCGCGCATCGTCTATGTCGGGGCCTGGCGCAACGACACGGCGGCCGCCGCTGAGGTGGTGCTGCCGGCGGCCCACTCGGTGGAGCAAGATGGCAGCTTCACCAACGCCGATGGGCGCGCTCAGCGTCTCCGGCGGTCGGTTCTGCCCCTCGGTGACTCCCTGCCGGCCTGGCAGCTCCTCGACAAGCTCGCCGCTGCGATGGGCCGCCCCCTCGGATTCAGCATGGGCGCCGTCGCCTTCAAGCGCCTCGCTGAAGGGGTGCCTGCCTTCGCCGGGCTCAGCTACCAGTCGCTCGGCGGCGGTGGCGCGGCCCTGCCCAAGTCGGCCTTGTCCGACTCGGAGACCTTCCCCACCGAGGCGGTCACGACACAAATGCGCCTCAACGCCTCGGTCTGAGTGAACCCATGGAACTGACCTGGATCGACGTCATCGTCACCCTGCTGCGGTGCGTGTTTGCCGTGGTCTTCGTGATGAACATCGTGCCGCTGCTGATCTGGGCTGAGCGCAAGGGCGCCGCCTACATCCAGGATCGGCCGGGCCCCAACCGCGCCCACATCCTCGGCATTCGCGCGGCCGGCCTCGTTCACACGCTGCCCGACGTCGTGAAGCTGATCACCAAAGAAGACATCATCCCCGACCACGTCGAGCGCCGGTTCTGGTTCATCGCCCCGGTCATCGCGATGAGCATCGCGCTGATGACCTTCGCGGTGGTGCCCTGGGGCGACCAGATCCTGCTGCCCGCCGGGCTCTTTGGCCTGGAGCAGGCAAAGGCCGTCAACCTGATGGTGGCCGACATCGACGGCGGCCTGCTCTACGTGCTGGCGGTGGGCTCGGTGGGCGTGTACGGCATCATGCTGGCGGGCTGGGCGAGCAACAACAAGTTCTCGCTGCTCGGCGGCCTGCGCAGCAGCGCCCAGATGGTCAGCTACGAGCTGTCGATGGGGCTCGCGGTTGTGGCGATGTTCCTCTGCTACGGCAGCGTGCAGCTCGATGAGATCGTCATCAAGCAGTCGGGCAACATCCTCAACTGGGGCGTCTTTCAGGGCGGGCTCGTCGGTCTCATCGCCTTCGTGCTCTTCTGGACCTCGGTCTTCGCCGAGACCAACCGCACCCCCTTCGACCTCCCTGAAGGCGAGGCCGAGTTGGTGGCCGGCTACCACGTCGAGTACAGCTCGCTCCGCTTCGCCCTCTTCTTCATGGCCGAGTACGCCCACATGATCGTGGGTTCGGCGGTGACGGCCACGCTCTTCTTCGGTGGCTACAACTTCCCCTTCATCACCGGCGCGATGATTCGCCAGAACGTCGACCTCGTGCTGATGGTGCTCGGCGTCCTGGGGGCTCCCGCCTTCTTCCTCTTCGCCGCCATCGCCTGGGGTCGCCGCCAGCGCGCCTTCTACAAGGTGCTGAAGGCCGATGACATCCGCCACCGCGAGCCCATCTTCTTCACGGTGGTCTGGGGCGCGCTCGGTCTGGGGCACCTCGCCATCGCCGGGCTCGGCGCCGCCAAGATTGTGAGCGGCTTCGCCCTTGGCCCGGAGATCGTCGCCTTCCTCATCCACACCAATGTCCTCGTCGCGAAGGTGCTCATCGGCTGCTGGATCATGATCTGGGCCCGGTGGACCCTGCCGCGCTTCCGGTACGACCAGCTCATGAACCTGGGCTGGAAGATGATGTTGCCGGTGGCGGTGGCCAACGTGATGTTCGCGGGCGTGATGGTCGCGCTCCGCCCGTACTTTCCCTGGAACAGCTAGCCCGCGTTGGAGGCCCTAATGGAGGCCATGTCGACCTCGTCTGAGAAGCCCCTGGCGTCCAAGCCCCGGGACTTCGGCTTCCTGCAGAAGCTGTACTTGAAGGAGATCCTGGCGGGGCTGGTGATCACCATTCGCCACCTCGTGACCAACATCTGGAACAACCTGCGCAAGCAGGACGCGGCCTGGCGGACGGTCGAGTATCCGGATGTCAAGAAGCCGATGCCCGAGCGCTACAAGGGCGCACACCGCCTCACCACCCGCCCCGACGGCAAGGTGAAGTGTGTTGCCTGCATGTGCTGCGCCCAGGTCTGCCCGGCCCGCTGCATCACCATTGAGGCCGGCGAAGACAACGGCGACGCCATCGAGAAGTTCCCCGTCGAGTTTCAGATCGACATGCTGCGCTGCATCTACTGCGGCTTCTGCGTGGAGGCCTGCCCGAAGGACGCCATCCGCATGGACACGGGGATCTACGAGATCAACGCCTTCACCCGCCAGGACATGGTTCACAACAAGGCCTACATGGTCGACCTGATGTCGGACCTGAAGCCCGAGGCCGAGGACTTCTACAGGGAGAACCGGCAGTCGGGCCCCGCCGGCTTCAACCCCGACGAGAAGCAGGTCATCTGACCCGGGTGCTGGTGGTGGGCGCCGGGGGCCTCGTCGGAGGCGCCCTTGCGGCGCTCCCCGGCGTGATCGGGTTGCCCCGCGGAGCCCTCGACATCACCGATCGGGCCGCCGTAGAGGCGGCCCTTGATCGTCTTGGGCCCGCTGCGCTGATCAACGCCGCTGCCCAGGCCCGCGTCGACGCCGCCGACCAGGATCCGCTGGGGGCCGAGGCCATCAACGCCCTCGCCCCTGGCGCGCTGGCGGCGGCCTGTGCCCGGCGGGGGCTGCGGTGTGTTCACCTCTCCACCGACTATGCGCTGAACGGCCCCGACGAGCCGGGCCTGCGCCTCGACGAAGCCTGGCCGGCCGATCCGCGCTCAGTCTATGCCGCGACCAAGCGGCGGGGCGAAGAGGCCGCGCTGGCCGAGGGCGCTGTGGTGGTGCGGGTGCAGTGGGTCTACGCGCCCACCGGAGCGAGCTTTCTGGCCCGCTGCCTCGCGGCCCTGCGAGAGGGCCAGCGCCTGCGCCTCGTCACCGATCAGGTCGGCAGCCCGACCCCGGTGAGCCTGCTGGCGCCCGCGCTGCTGCGCTGCGCCCTGGGTGGCCCGGGCGGCCTCTTCCACCTCGCCTGCGGCGGCGAGGCCACACCCTACCAGTGGGTGCAGGCCGCCGCCGACCTCGCCGGGCTGCC
>JBEIQK010000355.1:0-6423 GCA_040376505.1 Alphaproteobacteria bacterium
CGTCGCCAACGCCGACGACACCGCCACCGAGGTCGACTCTGGCGGCGCCGACACCGCCGAGGTCGACACCAGCATGTGGGATGGCGCCACCCTGGTGGTGCGCTCCCCGGCCTCGGGCGACTTCCTGCCCCTGGGCGAGGCTGCCACCTTCGAGGCGCAGATCTACGGGGCCGACGGCGCCGAGATGGAGTTCGACGAGATCGTCTGGAAGTCCGACATCGACGAGGCCTGGTCGCTCACCGGCGCCGCGGTTGAAGACGCCAGCCTCGGCGTCGGCTCGCACACCATCACCGCCACCGCCCTGCTGCCCAATGGCGACCGCCTCACCTACGCGCTCGGCGGAATCCTCGTGCAGCACGAAGACGCCGGCATCTACGTCGGCGACCTGATGGTCGACATCGTCGTCACCTACAGCGGCACCGACTACACCGCGACCTGCATCGGCGCCGCCACGCTCATCATCGACGCCTACGGCGAGACGGGCGTGGGCGACAGCGCCTGCACCGTGTCCCTGCTCGGCTACGACATCGACGCCGCCCACAACTTCGACTTTGAGCTGGCCGACGGCGCCGTTGGCGGCGAAGCGAGCGTCGACCTCTTCTTCACCGCCTATTCCTTCGACGTGGCCGGCGAAGTGGGCGACGGCGGGCTGACGGCGAGCTGGCTGCAGGAGTCGGACTTCATCGACATCGGCGGCGAGCTCGCGCTGGAGCGCATCACGCGCAGCGTCGAGGCGGCGGAGTAGCGGTGACCGGCGCCGGGCTTCTCCTCGCGCTGGCCTGCGCGCCGCGGTTGCTTCGCGTCGAAAACGAGCTGCTGCGCATGCAGAACGCCGAGCTGCGGAGCCGGATCGACGCCGCCGAGCGCAGCGCGCGCCCGTCCGACTTTGCGGCGGAGGTCAACGGAGAGGTGCTGCGCAGCTACCTCGGCCGCGTGGGCCACTCCAATCCCGAGCAGGGGCCCGGCGATCTGCTCACCGTGCCCATCAGCGGCCGCAACGCCCGCTTTCGGGTCTCGGTGCAGCACTTCCCGCGCGAGCGGGTGCTCTTCATCGCCACCCACGACTACATCCGGCTGGAGGAGGTCACCAGCTCCAACGCGATGGTGCTGGTGCTCACCCAACTGGCGGCGCTCAACTACGACCTGCTCCTCGGCAAGTTCCAGCTCAACCCCCGCTCGGGCGAGATCTCGCTGTCGGTGGAGATCAACCTCGACGACGGCCTCGGCTTCGCCACCTGGAGCGCCGCCTTCGCCCACCTCGTGCGCACCGCCGATGAGCGTTACCCCGACCTGATGCGGGCCGTGCAGGGGCAGGGCTTGTAAGCGAGGTCGACCATGCTCTGTCTTACTTCTTTGTACATCGGCCTCGCCCTCGACGGCGGCCTTGTCGACCCCCTGCCGCTCGACGACCTCCGCCCGGACTTCGTGGGCTCCCTCGACAGCAGCGGCTACCCAATCCGCTGTCACTACGCCGACGCGGGCAAGGCCGACACCTGCGCCATCGTGATCAGCAGCGCCGAGGCAGCCTGGGCCACCCAGGTCGACGAGCTTGGCTTTCGCGCGCCGGAGCCCGACGGCGACGGCATCCTCGACTTCTACATCTCCAACGAAGGCACCGAGGGCGGCGCCTACACGCTCGGCTCCTACTTCGACGCCGAGCCGCTCGACCACTACCTCTCCTGCCCCGCCTTCGTGGTGCTCGACCCCAGCATCCCCGACGTCGACATCCCCTCCTTCGTCGTGCACGAATTCCAGCATGTCTCCCAGTACGCCACCGACTTCATGGAGGCGACCCTGCCGGTTTGGGAGGCCGTCGCCACCGAGACCGAGCGCTACAACCTCGACGAGGGCGGCGTGCTGGCCTACCAGATCGCCGACTTTCAAGAGACCCCCTGGCTGGGCCTGCTGGGCGATGGCTACATCCTCTACGATCGCGACGGAACCTGGTCGGAGTACGAGTACGGCGCCGTGTTGTGGATCCTCGATCTGAACGCCCGCCTCGGCCTCGCCGAAGGAGAAGCCGCCCAGCTCCTCTGGGAGACCCTGGCCCAGGGCGAGCTGTTTAACGAGCCCGACGTCCTCGACGCCTGGGAGGTGCTCACCGGCGACTGGCGCCAGTCGCTGCTCGACCTCAACGTGCTGCGGGCCCAACTCGGCACCGCGGCTGCGCCAGACTGGGAGAGCTACCTGAACAATGGCGGGATGCGGGTCACCTACGACGAAGAGCTCGACGCCCCCGCGCTCCCCGTCGATCTCACCCCCAGTCCGCGACCCTGGCCCACCGGCTCTGTCTTCGCCCGCTTCACGGGTCTCACCCCCGGCCAGCCCCTGCGCCTCACCGTCACCGCCGACGAAGACGCCACCTTCGGCCTCGTGGTGGTGGAGGCCGACCGCTCGCTCACCAGCCTCGATCCCCAACTGGAATTCACCCCCGCGGCTGCCGAGCTCGACATCGTCGTCGTCAACTTCGGCCCCGATGGCTACGACGCCGATCAGGACTGGCACGGCTACGGCTACACCCTGCGGGTCGAAGTTGCGACCCCGGCGGGGGACACCGGCGAGGAGCCCGAGCCGGACACCGACGCTCCCAAGGCCGAGCCCGCCGATCGCCCCGCCGACAAGGGCGGCTGCGGCTGCGCCCAATCCGGCGGCGGCGGCCTCTACGCGGCGCTGTCGGGGCTGCTGTTGCTGGCCCGTCGCTCGGCGCGGATGCGCTCCAGGAGTGCCTCGGCGGCCTCCCGCTCGGGGTGATCGGGCCGGGCGGCGCAGAGTTGGGCCAGGGCCGCCGTCCGACGGGCCTCCTCCCGCTCCAGCCAATTCAAGAAGGCCGGGCTGCGCCGCGCCCGCAAGAGGGGCCCGAAGAAGGCGTCGGCCTCGGAGAGGGGAGGCTGGTCACCTTCGGCGGGGCGGAGGGCCATCGCCCAGTGCCGAGACTCGCCCTCTTCGATGATCCACTCCTCCTCGAAGGCGAGGCCCATCCGCACGAGGCGCTGTCGCAATTCTGGCAGGTTGCGCTCGGGTTGGAGGAGCACCCGCTGGGCCTGGGCCACCACCGCCGGCGCCGCCTCCAGCAGCGCGGCGATGAGCCCGCCGCCCATGCCGGCCAGCACGATCACATCGACCTCGCCCGGCGCCACCGCCGACAGGCCGTCGCTCGGCCGCACCTCCAGACCGGGCCCCACCGCCGCCGCCTGCCGCGCCGCCAAGGCCAGCGGCGCCGCCTTGTTCTCCAGCCCAATCACCCGCGAGGCCCGCCCGCTGCGGATCAGCGCCGCGCCGAGCAGGGCGTGGTTGCAGCCCACATCGGCCACCCGCGCGCCCTGGGGCACCGCATCGAACAAGGCGCGCAGCCGGGCTGACAGGGGAGGGGCGGGCGGCATTAGGGGGGGCTCCACCGGCGGGAGTACCATGCGGATCGTCGTCACGGGGGCCGAGCACCCCAGCGCCCAGCGCTTCATCGCCCGGATGGCCCTGGGCAACGAGATCTTCGGCATCAGCGAGCAGCACGGCCTCGATCTGGGGGTGCCGGTCTTTCCGGGCGCGGCCCGCGATCTGGCAGGCCTGATCGGCTTTCTGCCCGGGGCCGAGGTGGTGGTCCACGCCAGCCGCCGCTTCGTTCCCGAAGACCTCCTGGCCCTCTCGGCGGCGGCCCAGGGGGCCCGGGTGCGGCGCATCGTCGCGCTGGCCTGCGGCGATCTCCCTGCGCCGATCGAGATCCCCGCCTGGCCGGGCCCGGTGCCGGTGCTCCTCGCTGCCGCACTTCCGATCGGCGCCGACGATGTCCTGGGCGTGGAGGCGGCCCTGCGGGACTGGGCCACCCAGCACCGGGCGGGCCCCGGTGAGGTCGATCTGGTCGATCTGGCCGACGTCGACGGCGCGGTGGAGACGGCGCTCTCACGCGGCCGGCCTGGGGCCCTCTACCCGCTCTGCGGGCCGCGCCTGCGCTGGGAGGCGCTCCAGGCGCTGATCCTCGGCGGGGCGCCCCCGCCTGTCGCCGGCGAGGAGCACCCGCTGTTTCGGGGCGACGCCACCCTCGACGACGCCCCGAGTCGGGCGGAGCTCGGCTGGTGGCACCGCGACCCGAGCCGCAGCCTGCGCGGCCTGCGGCGATCTACAGCCGGCGCGGGTCGGTGAGGGTGCCCGTGACGGCGCTGGCGGCCGCGACGGCCGGCGAGACGAGGTAGACCGGCCCGGCCGAGCCCATCCGGCGGTCGAAGTTGCGGTTGGTGGTGCTGGCCGTGACCTCGCCGGGCAGGGGGATGCCCGGCCCGTTGCCGATGCAGCTCCCGCAGCCGGGCTCGCTCACCACGGCGCCGACCTGGCGGAAGAGGTCGAGCAGGCCCTCCTTCTCGGCGTCGGCGGCCACGGTGGCCGAGCTGGGGGTGACGGTGACCCGCACGCCGGCCTTGAGGCTGCGCCCGCGCAGGACGTCGGCGGCGGCGCGCAGATCGGCCAGCGAGCCGCCGGTGCACGAGGCGATCACCACGTTGTGAATCGCGATCTCTTCGAGGCCGGAGAGGGGGGCGCGGTTGCGGCTGTCGCCCGGCGTGGCCACCGTCAGCGGCACCGTGGACAGATCCACCTCGATGACCCGCTCGTACTGGGCGCCCTCGTCGGGGTAGACCATCCGGTCGGCGTAGTCGGTGCCGCGTCGGGCCTGGAGGAAGTCGAAGAGCGGCTTGCAGGGCTCGACGATGCCGGTCATCAGGCCGCCCTCGACGGTCATGTTGGTGATGACCGACAGCTCATCGACATTCCACTGATCCAGGCCCGGCCCGCCAAGCTGGATGACGCAGGTGTCGGTGGGGCTGGTGCGCCACTGCTCTTCGCGGAAGTAGGGGTCGCCGATCAGGTGCAGCACGAGGTCTTTGGGGGAGACGATGCCGCCGGCGTCGCCGCTCACCACCACGCGCACGACCTTTGGCACGGTCACCGGGATCAGCCCGGAGCGCAGGGCGAAGCTCATGGCGGTGCTGCCCACGCCAAAGGCGAAGGCGTTGAGCACGCCCGAGGTGGGGGTGTGCGAGTCGGTGAGGACGACGATGTCGCCGGGGCGGGCGTAGTCCTCCACCACAATGCGGTGGCACACGCCGGCCGGGTAGCCGCGCCCGGGGCCGTGAACGCGCAGGCCATGGGCCTCGGCGGCGTCGATCATCTCCTGGGCGAGCTGGCGGGCCGGGGCGAGGCGGGCCTTCTTTACGTTGGCCGGCACCGTCTCGTGGTCGATGAGGACGAAGTGATCCTCGAAGCAGGCCACCTGGTCGGGGTCCTTCACCGGCGCCTTGCCGAAGGCCTCGGTGTAGAGCGCCATGCACATGCCAGCGGTATACTCGTGCATCCCGCGGAAGCCCACCTCGCAAAGCACCTGGTCATTGGGGTGGACCTCGGCGAGGCCGAAGCGGGGCGCGCCGGCGGCGTCGTGGCCGACCCAGGCCCGCGCTGCCACGATCTTCTCGACCACGTTCATCGGCCGGGCCGGCCGGGCGGTCTCGTACCAGGGGCTCAGCTCGCCGCGCAGCCAGGCGTTGCCATAGTGCAGCAGGCCGCCGGCCAGGGAGACCTGGCGGAAGAAGGGGGGCAGGGCCTCGTAGAAGGAGGTGACGTCGATCTCTTCGCCGGCCCGCAGGCGGTCAACCACCCCCAGGTCGGTGGTGAAGGGCATGCCGCCGTAGACCATGTTCTCCTGGAAGATGCGCTGAAAGCTCCGGGCGACGATGAGCTCGATGCCGGCGCCCTGATGGGCCACCACGGCGACCTCGCGGCTGCTGCCCGAGCCGTAGGCGTCGCCGCCGACGATCACCTGAAAGCCGCCGTTCTTGACGGTGTCTTTGGAGAGGGTCTCCTTGAAGTTGTCGAGGAACCAGGGCCCCAGGATCTCCGGCGTGTAGCCGAGCGTGCAGGCGGCCCCGGAGATCATGGCGTCGGTGTTGACGCCATAGTGAAGCGGGTTTGCCTCGGCGGCGAGGTCGGCGCCATCGAGCTGTTCGCGGAGGAGGGCGGGATCGTCGGTGAGGACCAGGACGCGGCCGGTGAGCTTCATGGGGAACTCCGAGGGGCGTGGCCAGCGGGGGCCGCGCGGCGAATGATGACGATGCGGTTGAACAGTTCGGCGGGCGCGGCGATGTCGGTGGGGGCCAGCTCGATGCGGCGGCCGACGCCCTGCAGGAGGTGAGGGGAGCCGTCCACCCAGACAAAGCCCTTGGCGCGCAGGGCGCCCTGGCCGGCCACCTGGGCCAGGAGGGCCTCTGCCGTGGTGTTGGGGGCCACGGCGAGCTCGAAGCTCTCGAAGGCCTCGTGGTGATGGTCGTGGTCGTGGTCGTGCCGCTCGGGGGGCGCGGCGCGGTCGTTGAGCGGGCTCAGCAGCAGATCGGGGTCGACCACCCCCTGAACGGCGTGCACCACCGGCATCCCCGGGTTCATCGC
>JBEIQK010001012.1:0-2048 GCA_040376505.1 Alphaproteobacteria bacterium
CTCCACCAGGGTCTCGCTGACGATGTAGGGGTGGCCGGGGTCACGTCCCTCCATCTGGGCGAGAACCGAGCGCCCCGGCAGGCCGGGAGGGGGCGCCAGGCCGAAGAGATCGCAGACCGTCGGAAAGACATCGAGCCCTGAGACCAGGCGCTTGCGATCCACCCCCGTCGCCCCCACCCGCCCCGGTGCCGAGAAGAAGAAGGGCACCGCCAGCGCCGCCTCATAGGGCGACTCCTTGAAGGTGAGGCCGTGCTCGCCCAGGTTCTCGCCATGGTCGCTGGTGACGATGACGCTGGTGTTGTCGGCGTGTACGCTCTCGGCGAGGCCCTGCAGCAGCCGGCCGATGATCGCGTCGACCATGCCCACCATCCGGTCGTTCCGCCAGCGCAGGTGGCGAAAGGCCTCCGGCGTCCACGTCCCCAACGCCGGCCCGCGCCGCGCCTGCCCGATCAAGGCCGGCTCCCCGGCCAGATCGTTGAGGTTGACCGGCGCCGGCGGCAGCGCCTCCGGCGGCACATCCCCGAGGATGGCGCCACGGGCCTGAAGCTGGTGCAGCAGGATCGTCGCGTGACAGACATCATGGGGCCCCAGCAGGCTCACCCAAAGGAAGAAGGGCTGATCGGCCGGCAAGGTCGCGAGCGCCCCCAGCGCCGCCCGGAGCTGCATCGGATCGCCCAGGTCGGCGTTGAGCGGCGCTGGGCAGCCCACCGAGAAGCCCGCCCGTGGATCGAGCCCCGGCACATGCCACTTGCCCAGAAGCAGGGTGTTGACGCCCTGATCGCGCAGCCAGCCCCCCATCTCCGGCAGATCATTCCGGCTCTCGAGGCGGTTCAGAACCACCCCCGTCTCGCTGCCGGGCCGCCCCATCACCCAGGCCGCCCGCGCCGGGCTGCAGGAGGGGTCGACGCACCAGGAATTGGCGAAGAGCGTGCCCCGCTGCGCCAGGGCGTCGAGGTGCGGCGTGGCGCCGGTGGCCTGGCCGAGCGCGGCGAGGCTGCGGCTCGACTGCTGATCGGTGGTGATCAACAGCACATTGCCCCGGCGCTTCGACGCCGTCGGCGCCGCGCCCAGGCCCAAGGCGCCGGCCGGCACGGCCTGCAGAAGCCGACGACGCGAGAGTCCATGGTTCATGTTGCCTCCGCCACCAAGGCCCGGCCGATGCTGACCTGCACGAGCAGCTCACCCTCCGCCGAGAGAAAGAGCAGGCGCGGCGGCATCGACGGCGCCTCGATCATCCACAAGGCCGCCGCCGGACCCCAGGGCAGGATCGGCGCGCGAGAGAGGGGCCGCAGCATCACGCCTTCGTGCTGCACCAGGGCCTCATCGTAAAAGGTGATCGGACCCACCGTCTCGCGGTGGCCCACGAGGCCGGGCAGGCCGAAGAGCGGCGACCAGGCGCACATCGTCGCCACGCCCTGGGGCCGAGCCAACCGTCCATCGACCCGCAGCCCCTCGGGCGACGGGGTCGCCGACCCCTGCCAGGTGAACAGGCGCGGCACCGCCTTGGCGCCCCAGAAGTGCCCGCTCTGCAGGCTCCAGGCCAGGGGCCCGCAGGTCCGATCGTCGGCCACCACCAGCTCGCCCCAGATGCGCTCATCCTGCGTGTTCGTCACCCGAAAACGCTGTTCAAGCCGCGCGCGGCGCTGCCCGCCGTCGGCCACCCCCTCCAGGCTCAACGCCGCTTCCAGGAAGCTCCCCGTCCGCCCCCGGCTGAGCATCGTGACGCTCCGCCAACGCGACCGCGGGCCGGGGCCCGGCGGCGCCATCCCGCTCATCCGATCCCAGATGGGCTCGAGCAGCGGATGGGCCTCGGCGGGGAGCCTGATTCGAGCGGGAGAGGGTGATGCCATGCTTCCCGAATAGCACAGCCCGTGCCGACCCTTCGGGGCCCATCCCGCCGCGCTTGTCGCGGCCGCCCCCGTCCATGTCGCCGGACAGGCTGTCCACTCCGCTGGACAGCGCGCTCAGGCCAGCAAGGCCGCGATCGGGCTCACCCCGGGCAGCACCTCGCCCGGATCGATGTCGGCCAGGGCCAGCAGGGTGGCCCC
>JBEIQK010000208.1:0-9149 GCA_040376505.1 Alphaproteobacteria bacterium
AATCTGTTGTGCGCCCTACAGCCCCACCGCCAGGGCCAGCTCGGCCACCAGCACGGCGAAGACCACGCCCAGGCCGACGAAGACGCGAAAGCCCAGCACGGCGAGCCGCATGCCATGGCCGGCCCGCACCATGCCCTGCACGGCGCCGCCGCCCTGGACGCCCGAGCCGGCCCGCCAGGCCTCGAAGAGGGTGACCCCCGAGACCCCGGCGTTGCCCCCGGCGCCAAAGCCGAGCATCGTGGCCAGGAGCACGCCCCAGAGCGCCTGCTGGGTGCCCCCCTTGGCGAAGAAGAGGGCGACCGCGCCCAGCCCGGTGAGGCCCGCGCCCATACCCGCACCCAACACAAAGCCCACAAAGCGCGCCATGAGCTACTCCGGCTTGTCCAATTCGCGGGAAAAGGTGAGGTCGCCGCTGGAATTGTAGAACTCTCCCGTCAGGTGGCGGTCGCGCAGCTCGATCCAGACGAAGCCGGGCTCGTCGTCATCCTCGTAGAGGGTGGCCGAGCCGCGGCCCTCCAGGTCGGTGAGCTTGGCCCCGGCACCCGACACGATCAGCTCCACCCCGCAGGAGGGCTCCAGCCACTGGCGGTTGTGGTCGTGGCCGGAGAGGTACAGATCCACCTTGTTGCAGAGGTGGTCGTCGACGAAGGTCTTCACCGTCTCGCCGTTGGCGATCGGCAGCCAGTCGTAGCCCTCGTAGGTGCCGGCGTTTCCGTGCTGGCCGTTTGACAGGTAGGGGTGGTGGCCAAAGGCCACCCGCCAGGTCTCGGTGCTGGCGGCGTGGACCCCCTCGATCCAGTCGCTCTGTCCGGTGTCGCCGATGAGGTCTTCGACCATGATGCCCGCCGTGTTGAGCCCGTAGAAGCGCGCGTGCTCGGCGGTGAAGGTGTAGTGGGTGTCCGGCATCCTCCACTTGTCGGAGTGGTCGGAGTACTCCACCTCGTATTCGCCCTTGTACGACAGGATGCTGAGCACGCCGTAGTCGTGGTTGCCCAGCACCGCGTAGAAGGGCAGATCGACCTCGGCGTAGGGCAGCTCGAACTTGGTCTGAAACTGCTCGTCGTCGACGCTGCTCACGCCGTCATCGTAGAAGTTGTCGCCCAGGTAAAGCACAAAGTCGCACCCGGCCCGATCGGCGGTGGACTTCTCGGCGCAGAGGGCGGCGATCGCGTCGGCCACCTCGTACTGAGTGCTGTTACCCTCGCCGGCGTCGCCCATCGCGACGAAGCGCACCACCTTCGCCGGCGGCGGTGGCTCGCCGGTGTCTCCGCTGTCATCGGCGTCGGCGTCGGCGTCGGCGTCGCTGTCGGCGTCGGCGTCGCTGTCGGCGTCGGACTCGGCGGTGGGCTCGCCGGTCTCCTCGTCGACCCCGCCGGACTTTTCGGGGGCCACCGCCCCCTGGCAGGCGGCGAGGCCGAGGCCACCGCCGAAGATCAGCACCGGGAGCAGCCACGCGTGTCGCATCATGACAACCTCATCTCAAGGGCGTACTACCGACAAGCGCCCCTGGCTACAATACCCGCGATGGCCTTCACGCTCCCCTCCCTCCTCCTGCTCCTCGGGCTCGCCCCCGGCGCGTCGCGTGCCCTCCCCCTCTCGCCCACGCTGCTGCCCATCCCCGAGGCCCGGGGCGGCATCCCAGCTCAAAGCTGCGCCGAGGCCCTGGCCCTGGCCGCCGAGGATCGCGACACCCGCGAGCCGATCGAGCAGCCCACGACGACGGCGCCGGTGCCCTCCCAGGGCGGCGGCCGGGCCAACAGCCCCGAGAAGCTGCCGCTGGCCCGCCTGATCGCCGGCCCCGACCCGGCCCAGCGCGCCCGCCTGCCGGGCGCCATCCCCGAGCTGCTGCCCCTGCAGCCCCTCGAAGGCAGCCCCCAGGCCCTGGTCGCCGTCGGCGGCGTGATGCAGCGGGCCGCCAGCGGAGGCCGCGTCCGCATCAGCGTCTTCGGCGCCTCCCACACCGCGGGCGACTACTGGACCGGCCACCTGCGCCGCCTGCTCCAGCGACGCTACGGCGATCTGGGCCATGGCTTCTTCTGGCCCGCCGATCTGGTGCCCCAAAGCCGCGCGTCGGACCTCAACCTCTGCCGCACCAAGGGCTGGCGCGCCGACTACGTCGGCCACAAGAAGTCGCGCGGCGACGGGCTCTACGGCTTCGCTGGCGGCAGCGTGTCGAGCGCCGACCCGGCCGACTTCGGCTGGATGGAGACCACCCACGACAACCCCGAGGGCCGCCGCGTCTCCCAGGTCGACCTCTTCACCTTGGGGCAGCCGGCCGGCGGCACCCTGCTGGTGACGGTCGACGACGCCCCGCCCCGCGCGATCCCCACCCAGCAGATCGCGCTCGGACTGCTCTGGCACCGCCTCGTGCTGCCCGACGGCCCCCACCGGGTGAGCGTGCAGCCCCTGGGCGATGGCGAGGTGCGCATCTTCGGCATGTCGGCCGAGCGCGCCGGCCCCGGCGTGATCGTAGACGCCATCGGCATCAACGGCCGCCAGGCCCGCACCTGGCTGGAGTGGGAGCCCCAGATGGCCGCCCTTGGCCTCGCCGCCCTCGGCCCCGACCTCGTCGTGCTGGCCTATGGCACCAACGAAGCCAACGACACCGACTACCACCCCGAGGACTACCGCCGCGAGCTGCGCGCCGTGCTCACCCAGATGCGCGCCAGCGCACCCGACGCCGCCTGCATCCTGGTGGGCCCCACCGATCGGGCCCGCGAGTTGGGAAAAGACACCTTCGGCGTCTGGCCGCGCACCGCCCCGGTCACCCAGGTCCAGCGCGAGGTGGCGCCGGAGTTCGGCTGCGCCTCCTGGGACTGGCAGGCGGCGATGGGCGGCCCCGGCTCAGCGGTGGGCTGGCGCCTTCACAGCCCCCCCTTCATGGCCGGCGACCTCGTGCACCTGACCGAAGCCGGGTACACCTACAGCGCAGAACGCTTTCTCTTTGCTTTGGAGGCGGCCGCGGGCTGGATACGATGACCGTCGGCTGACCTCCGGCCCGACAAGGATCTCCATGCGCGCCCTCTCCCTCCTCCTGCTGCTCTCCGCCTGCGGCAGCGGCGCCGACGACACGCTCCTGACCGACAAGGGCAGCGATGGCAGCGCCGACGGCGACAGCGCCGCCCCCTCCGACGACGCAGACGGAGACGGATACGGCGCCAACTCCGGAGACTGCGACGACACCCAGGCCACCGTCAACCCCGGCGCGCCGGAGTCCTGCAACGGCCAGGACGACAACTGCAACGCCTACGTCGACGAGGGCGAGGCCGAAGACGCCCCCACCTGGCATGAAGACCTCGACTACGACGGCTACGGCAACCCCGACGCCACCCGCCGCGCCTGCGACAAGCCCCCCAGCTACGTCGACAACGCCCTCGACTGCGACGACACCGACGCCGACCTCAACCCCGGCGAGGTGGAGATCTGCGACGGCCTCGACCAGGACTGTGACGGCGTCGCCGACAGCCCCGTCCCCGCCGACGCCGACACCTTCTACGCCGACGTCGACGCCGACGGCTATGGCGACGAAGACGCGATCATCACCGCCTGCGACCTGCCCGCCGGCGCCTCACGGGTCGCCGGCGACTGCGACGATGGCGACGTCGACACCCACCCGGGCTCGGCCTACCAGGAGTCAGAGACCGCCTGCATGACCGACGCCGACGGCGACGGCTTCGGCGATGACGCCGCCACCGCCGGCATCACCGACGGTACAGACTGCGACGACAGCGCCTACAGCACGAACCCCGACGCCATCGAGGCCTGCCTGGACGGCGTCGACAACAATTGCGACGGCTCCATCCTCTGCCGGCTCAGCACCGACGCCGACACCACGCTCACCGGCGACACCACCGCCGACAGCCCCGGCACCGCCAGCGCCATCCTCGGCGACACCGACGGCGACGGCATCGACGACATGGCCGTGGGCGCCTACTTCTACGACTCGGCCTACACCGACGCCGGCACCGTCTACGTCTTCCTCGGGCCGGTGGCCAGCGGCAGCCGGCCCCTCAGCTACGCCGACACCCAGCTCACCGGCGTCCGCACCTCCGATCAGGCCGGCTACTTCGTCTCCCCCGCCGGTGACATCGACGCCGACGGCCTGGACGACGTGCTCGTCGGCGCCCCCCTCTACGACTACCTCGGCCGGGCCAGCTCGGGCGGCGCCTTCCTGCTCACCGGGCCGCTGGACAGCGGCAAGTACAGCTTGGAGTCCGCCGTCTCCCGCTTCGGCGGCGCCGCGATCGGCGACCTCACCGGCATCTCCACCGCCGCGCTCGGCGACGCCAACGGCGACGGCAAGGCCGATCTGCTCATCGGCGCCTCCTCCAACGACGACGGCGGCACCGACGCCGGCTGCGCCTGGTACATCAAGGGCAAGCCCTCCACCGGCGAGAAGGACATCGGCGACATCGCCACCGCCCAGCTCATCGGCGAGGCCGCGGGAGACCAGGCCGGCCGCCTCGTGGCGGGCCCCGGCGACGTCGACGGCGACGGCAAAGACGACCTGCTCGTTGGCGCCCATGTCCACGACGGCAGCAAGACCAACACCGGCTCGGTCTACCTCGTGCTCGGGCCGCCCACGGCCGGCGCCACCGATCTCTCCGCCGCCGACGCGATCTACACCGGCAAGGCCGCCAATGACTACGCCGGCTACGGCCACGCCGGCGTGGGCGACACCGACGGCGACGGCTACAACGACGTGCTGGTGGGCGTCTTTGGCGATGACACCAACGGCAGCTCGGCCGGCGCCGCCTGGCTCTTCCTCGGCTCGGCCAGCCCGGCCGACGGCACCAGCACCAGCGCCGACACGATCCTGCTGGGCGGCACCGCCGGCGACCAACTCGGCCGCGTGGTGTCAGGCGCCGGCGACCTCAACGGCGATGGCAAGGCCGACCTCGCCGTGGCCGCCCCCTACCAGGACCGCAGCGCCGTCTCGGACACCGGCGCCGTGCACATCTTCTTTGGCCCGATCTCCAGCGGCAGCCTCGGCATGGGCGCCGCCGACGCCTCGGCCGTGGGCGCCACCGCCTCGGAGCTGGTGGGCAGCTCGCTGGCCGGCGGCGGCGACCTCAACCGCGACGGCGTCGACGACCTCATCATCGGGGCGCCCGGCATGGGCACCACCGGCGGGGCCTACATCCTCTTCGGAGACTGATCGGCTCAGCCCTGGGGGCCGCTGTAGAGCCAGCGGTCGCCCTCCTTGCGGAAGCGGCTCAGCTCGGTCATCAAGCGGCGCTGGCCGCCCACCTCCAAGGAGGCCTCGAAGGCGACGAGGCCGAGCGCGCCCTCCTCTTCGGCGCGCAGCACCCGCAGGCCCACAAAGCCGGTCTGGCTGCAGAAGCGCTGCACCGAGCGCAGCCAGGCCGCCTCGTCGCGCTCGAAGTGGGGGCCCAGCGGATCGGTGGTGGCCAGAATGTAGGCCGCCTCGCCCGCCGCGTAGGCGCTGTAGCGCGATCGCATCAAGGCCTCGGCCGTCGGCGCGGGGCTGCCCGCGTGAAAGCGCCCGCAGCAGCGCTTGTACTTGGCGTCAAGCCCGCAGGGGCACGGGCTGTTGGGGCTGATGCGCGACACGATGGCTCCGGATTGTTTGAGCCTGCGCATAGCTTGGGTTGCAACGGATTGCATCGGTGCGGCTTTCTGTCAATCTTCGGTTGGCGAACCGTTAGGGTAGGTCAACGATTGAACTCGGGTGTCAGATGGTACACGGCGACCTGTCCCTCATCGACCTCATAGCCGAGCCGCTGGTGCTGCTACGCGACTCCCAGATACTGGCCTGCAGCGCCGGCGCATTGCGAATTCTGGAGGGCACGCCGCGCGCGGTCGAAGACCTTCCCCCCACCTTGCAGCGCGAGCTACGCGGCCGCCTCGCCGATGGGAGCGAGCTTTGGGGGATCGGTCCAGAGACAAACGAGGGCCACCTGCGCCGGCTGCTCTGGGAGCACCCCGACGCCATGCTGGAGGTGAGCCCGCTGGGTGCCGTGAGCTGGATGAATGGTGCCGCCACGCAGATCCTCGGCGCCGGCCTCGAGAACCTGCTGCAGGCCGTCGCCCCCGGCGGGCTGCCCGCCTTTACAGAGGCGTTACGGCGGGCCCGGGCCGGCGCCGGCCTCGACGCCACCTGCCCCTTCGAGGCCCAGGGCGAGAGCCTGCCCCTCCGCGTCAGCTTTGTACCCCACCGCCGGCCCGGACAGATCCTGGTCTGGCTGCATACCAGCGCCCCCGCCGCCCGCCCGCAGCCCGTCGAGGGCCCCCTCACCGCCAGCCTCGCCCACGACCTCAACAACGCGCTCACGGTGGTCACCTCGGCCCTCGGCGAGCCTGGACAGAGCCTGGGCGCCGACTCCGAGCTGCTGCGCCTCGCCCGGGTCGCCCTCCAGCGCGCCGGCCAGCTCGCCTCCGACCTGCTCTTCCTGGCCCGGGGGCCCTCGGCAGGCCCCACCGAGCCCTGCCTGCTGGGCGAGGCCCTCGAGGAAGCCAGCGCCCGCCTGCGGGCCGCCGGCGGGGGTTCCCTGCGGATCGTCGGCGCGACGCCGGCCCTGCCGCTGTGGGTGGAGGCCGACGCCACGCTGGTGCTGCGCCTGATCGGCCTGGTGAGCGAGCTCGCCCTCCGGGGCCAGCCCTCCAGCGCGACCCTGGAGGTTGAGCTGTCCGCCGACCCCCAGCGCATCGCGCTCACCTTCAGCCCCGAGGGCCCCGCCACCCCGCCCCTCGCTCCCGCCCGCCGCGAGGCCGGCCCCAGTCTGGCCCTGGCGATGGCCATGGCCCAGGCCTGCCAGGGCGAGGTCAGCCAGCGCATCGAAGAGGGCCGCCTCCGCTGCCGCCTCAGCCTCAAGCGCAGCGCCGCCCAGGCCGCCCCGCTCACCGCCGCCCTGCCCCTCCCGCGCTCCCTGCTGCTCGTCGACGACGAGACCCTCGTGGTGCGCTCGCTGGGCCGCCTGCTGCGCCGCCGCGGCGTGGAGACCGTGCTGGAGGCCCAGGACAGCGAGGCGGCCCTCGATCTGCTCGCCCGCAGGCCCGACATCGAGCTGGCCATCTTCGACCTGATGATGCCCGGCGGCGACGGCCTGCACCTGCTGCGCGAGGCCCACGCCCTGCGGCCCGGCTTGCCGGTGGTGGTGATGAGCGGCTATGCCCGCGCCGATCAGCGGCTCGCCTGCCTTCGCGCCGGGGCAGCCGCCTTCCTGGTGAAGCCCTTCAGCCTGGACGATCTGATCCGAGCGTTGACCCAGGCCCGGTCGCGTCCCGCGGGGGCCGCCGAGGCATGAGCGAATGCGCCCCCACGAGCTGACCGAGCCCACCGACGAAGCGCTGCCCCCGATGTCCTTCGTGGCCGGAGCCACCCGCCCGCCCGACAGCCTGCTCTACCCCGAGGAGTACCGCGGTCAGATCGTGGTGGACGTGATCCACGACGGGGCCTCGCTGCCCGCCGCCTTTCGGGTCGACGCCCGCGGGCGCACCATCCCGCCCGAGGTCTGGGGGCCGCACTACCACACCGAGCGCGACTGGGGCGCCAACCTCGTCGCCGAGCGCCTCGCCGCCCGCCTCGGCCTGCCCGGCTTCTACACCGTCAACACCGCCCGCTGCCTGCTCGACTTCGGCCGCTTTCCGGGCACCACCCAGGCCGGCGCCACCCACCTGCGGCGCTTCGCGATCAACCTGCCCTTCAGCGAATTGTTGAGCAAGCGCCAGACCCGCGCGGTGCTCGAAGAGCACTACGACCGCATCTCCGACACGATGGAGAGCGCCATTCGCGGCCGCCTGATCAAGATCGCCATCCACACCTACGATCAGCACAACAAGAGCGGCACCGAGCGCCCCCACGTCAGCCTCGTCAGCCGCCCGCTTGGCTACCAGAACGATTCACAGATGCCCCACGGCGTCTTCGATCCGCTCTACCCCGACATCCTCGCCGAGTTCACCATCGACCGCATCCTGGGCGACCGCATCTCGCTCACCCTGGAGAAGGCCGGCGTGCCGGTGGCCCACAACTACCCCTACCTGCTGCCCGAGGGCTCCACCGAGATCCGGCACCAGGTCTGGGCCTTCTTCGACTGGCTGCACTACCGCTTCGAGGCCGAGCACCCCGAGACCGAGGGCGACGAGGCCTACCACCTCGTCTGGCAGATGCTCAAAGACACCAACCTGCGCAGCGCCGAGGCCGAGGCCCTGCGCAGCTTCCTGCACATGTTCCGCAACGCGCCCCCCGGCCAGGCCAGCCTCTACGAGGCCGCCGAGGAGGCCTACCACAACATCGCCGCCTTCCTGCACGCCGACGACAACGCCGCCGTGCGGGAATTCCGCTTCTCCACCGAGCGGCCGATGAGCTTTGGCGTGGAGGTGCGCAAAGACCTCCTCTGGCGCTTCGACAAACAGGGCCGCCCCGCCGAGCTCGACCCCGAGCGCGCGCTCTACGTGGCCGAGCACCTCGCCCTGGCCATCGCCACCTACCTGCGCGAGGACCGCCGGCCCGACCGCCAGGCCCGCGAGGGCTTTGTCCGCGGCCACGCCAGCCGCTGGGTCGCCGACCTCGACGCCACGAAGTGATGCGCCTGCTCTATGTCGTCCACGGCTTCCCGCCCCGGGAGACCGCCGGCACCGAGCAGCACGTCGCCGCCCTCGCCGCCGGCATGGCCGCCCGCGGGCACGCGGTTCAGGTCCTGGCCGCCACCCGCGCCCCCGGCCGAACCCAGTACAGTCGAATCCAGGGGCCCGGCGTCACCTGGATTGTAAACAATCTGGTCGCCCGCCCCCTCTCCCAGGCCGAACATGACCCCGGCATGAAGCGCATCCTCGAAGCAGAGGCCCGCCGATTTCGCCCCGACCTCGTGCATGTTCACCACCTGCAATTTCTGTCCACCCAGATCACCTGGCCCTCCCCCGCCCTCTTTACCTTTCATGACGGATGGAGCTGGTGCGCCGCCGGGGGTCAGTCGCTCCTGCCCTCTGGTGCGCGTTGCCCGGGCCCCAGCCCTGAACAGTGCGCCCCCTGCGCCGCCGCCTGGGCCCCCGTGGAGGGCCCCGCCCAGCGCCGCCTCGTCGGCCTCGCCGGCCGCCTCGCCCCCTGGATCGCCCCCGAGCGCCTGCACCGCCTCTACCAGCGCCTGCCGCCCGCCCTGCGCCTGCCCACCCGCCGCGGCGTCGCGCCC
>JBEIQK010000467.1:0-5203 GCA_040376505.1 Alphaproteobacteria bacterium
ACGGACGACGTCTCGGCTCGAGCGGGGCCGCGGCGCCGGGCCCTCCCCGCCGGCCTGGGCGCGACGGGCAAGATCGGAAGTGAGCACGGCGTCCTGCGGCACTTCGGCGTGTTGGGTGGGGGCCATCATCAAGTCGAAGATCACCTGACCCACACAGATCGCAGTGACCAGCCCCAGGAAGACTCCGCCGGTCATCGAGGCGCCGATCACCGCGAGCAGGAGCAGCAACACCGCCGAGGCGAGACGGGAGGTGATCCGCACCCCTTCGTTCACCTGTACGTTGTGTCGCTCGGTGACGGCGTCGATGGCGGCCACCGAGACGAAGACCAGGGCGAGGGCGCCGGCGAGGCCCCATCGCACGCCGTCGGGCGGCACATCGTTGAGCCCGAGCTTGATCGCCTTCTTCACCGCCACGCCCACCGCGGTGATGCCCAATGCCAGCGGCAGATGGCCAAAGAGCCAGGCCATGAAGGCGATGCGGCCCTTTCGGAGCTCGGAGCCGGCGATGTCGTCGAAGTAGATCCACCACAGGGCGCAGGTCATGCCGAGGTTGAAGAAGCCCTTGACCTGGTAGGAGAGGTCGGCCCCCAGCCCCGAGCTGGTGAGAAAGGAGAGCACCTTCACGAAGGACTCGCCCAACACGATGATGATGAGCAGGCCGAAGCGCTCGGCGAGGTGCTCCAGATCGACGGGGTAGCGCTCGGCGAGCTGCACCGCGGGGCGCGAGAGGGGCGAGAGGAAGATCACGCCGGCGCCCAGCGCCCACAGGGGGTAGCCCCAGGGCACGGGCAGGAAGATCGACAGCGCAAAGAGCGCGCCGCTGGCGACGAAGATGCCGCCCCAGTAAGCGCTGTAGTCGCGGGCCTCGGGCACCTGCCGGTAGGCCCGCAGGTAGAGCAGGCCGAGGGTGCCGCAGGAGAGGGCATAGGCCCCCGCGAAGGCCGCGGGCTGCCCGGCGAAGGCCGCCCGCGAGCTGATCGCCATCGCGCCGACGGTAAACATGTTGAGGAAGACCAGCACCCGGTGCAGGACGTCGTCGACCTGAAAGCGGTTGGCGTAGAAGGAGAAGCCGACCCAGGCCATCCACAGGGGCGCAAAGTGGAGGGCGAAGCGACCGAAGTCACCAATGCTGCCGCCCTCCGAGAGGGAATCGCCGAGCTGGATGATCGCCGCGACAAAGATCAGGTCGTAAAAGAGCTCCAGCCAGCCCACCTTGCGGGGGGCGGCGGCCGAGGCGGTATGCAGCGTGGGCGAGTGGAACCAGCGGGACTTCAAGGCGACTCCGGGACGGCGCCGGGAGCATGCCCCATCGCTCCGCGGCGGTCCAGGGCTTCCGACTCGAAGCCGCTGGTCGCGCGGGGGACCACGCGGGAGGTGGCAGCGATCTCTGCGTCGAGGTGGATGTTCCAGCCGGCGGAATCTGTCTCGATCACCGCATCGACTTCCAGGGTCGCCATACAGACCACCGTGTCAGAGCGGTCGTCCACGGTGCCCCTGCGCGGGCTACCGCGCTCCACGGGTCAACGCGCGACGCCGCTCTCCGGGCTGGCCGGCCCCAGGATCGACCAGGAGGCGGAGGCCGCGCACCACTCCAGAAGCGCAAGGTTGTAGGCGGCCAGCGCATCTACGCGGCCCTGCTCGGCCAGGGCGAGGGCCGCCTGCGCGTTCACGACGGCGAGGTTGTCGCCCGCACCGTCTCGGTACCGGGCCTCGGCCCGCCGCAGCTCTTCTTCGGCGAGGTCGCGGGCGGACTGGGCGATCGGCAGGTTGGCTGCGGTGGCCTGGGTCCGCCCCCAGGCCTGACGGAGCGCCGCTTCGACAGCGGCCCCTTCGTCTTCCCGGCGCAGGCGGGCCACCGCGGCGTTGGCCGCGGCCCCGTCGCGGGCGGCGCTGCGGGCACCGCCCGCCCACAGGGGCACGGTCGCCGAGAGGCCCAATTCCTCAACCGGGTAGAGCGCCCCGTCGCCGAGGTCTCGGGCTGCGGCGACGCCGCCCCAGGCGCCCACAGCGGGCAGCGCGCTGCGGCGGGCGGCCAGGGCCCCAGCGGCGGCGGCCTCCTCCTGGGCGCGGGCGGCGGCGTTGCGGGGGTGCTGCGGGCCCAGGGCCGTGATCAGGCCCTCCAGGCCGCGCACATCGGGCAGGCCGGCCGGATCGGCGAAGGAGGCCGCCGGCCCCACCGCGAGATCAACGCGCGGCGGCAGGCCCAACAGCCGACACAAACGCAGCGAGGCCTCTGCCCGGGTCGCCTGGGCCGCCACCCACCGCTGCTCCTCGACCCGCAGGGCGAGGGAGGCACGGGTGAGGTCCAGCGGGGGGGCCAGCCCCTGGTCCACCCGCGCCGCCGTGAGGTCGAGCAGGGCCTGGGCCCGGACCCGACGGGCCGCGACGGATCGCAGGCTCTCCTCGGACTGTTGAAGCAGCACATAGGCAGCACCGGCGGCGTAGCGGGCGACGTGCAGATCGCCGCCCAAGGCCGCCTCGGCGGCCCGCAGCCGGGACCGAGCCGCCTCGACGCTGGCCCCGGCGCCCGGCTCCAGCAGCGGGACCTCGGCGCGCAGCCCCAACTGGGCCCGACCGTCCGGCGCGGTCAGGTTGCCCCAAAGCACCGATCCCGACGCGCCAATCGTCGGCATTCGGGCCGCCTGCGCCGCCGACACCCCCGCCGAGACCGCCTCCAAGGCGGCCGCGCCCTGCTGCAGCCCTGGCCCGGCGGCCTCGACCCGCGCCAGCACGCTTGTGAGATCGAGCGGGGTCTCGGCCTTCGCCGAAGGCGGCAGGAGGGCCAGCGCGAGGGCCACGATCACCCCGGCGGCGGGGCGCGACGGGCGGCGGGTGGCCAGCGCCGCATAGACCACCGGCGTGATGTAAAGCGTCATCACCGTGGCGCTCAGCATGCCGCCGACCACCGCCACGCCCAGCGATGACCGGCTGGCGCCCGACAAGCCGATGGCGATCGGGATGGCCCCGCCGATGGTGGCCACCGAGGTCATCAGAATGGGGCGCAGCCGCAGTTGGGTGGCCCGCCGGGCGCTCTCCCAGGGGGAAACCCCCTCTTCGGCTTCGAGCTGGCGCGCATACTCAACGATCAGGATGCCATTTTTGGTGACGAGCCCCACCAGCAAGATCAGCCCGACCTGCCCGAAGAAAGAGAGGGTCATGCCAAAGAGCCAGAGCCCCGCGAAGGCGCCGGCCAGGGCCAGGGGCACCGAGAGCATGATCGACAGAGGGGCGACGAAGGAGTCGAATTGCGCCGAGAGGAGCAGGTAGACCAGCGCCAGCGCCAGCAAAAACATCTGGGCGAGCGAGCTGCTGGACTCCGCGAAGTCCCGCGACTCGCCGGCCAGGGCGGTGCGAAAGCCCGGCGGCAGCTCCTGCTTCGCCAGGGCCGTCACCCGCGCGATGGCCTCTCCGAGGGGGATGCCGTCGGGGTTGGCGCTGATCGTGGCCGAAGGCGCGCGGTTGTAGTGGTAGCGGGTGGCCGGGCCGCCGCGGGTCTCCCGGCTCACGAGGCTGGCCAGGGGCACGAGGCGCCCGGCGTTGCCGCGCACATAGATCTGGTCGATGTCCTCGGGGGTGGATCGCTCCGAGAGCGGCAGGCTGACGATGACCTTGTGCTGCCGCACGCCGCGCTTCCAGGTGGACAGATCCACACCGCTGGTCAGGATCTGTAGCGAACGCGCGATGTCGCGGATCGGCACCCCGAGGCGCGCCGCTGCATCACGGTCAATGTACAGACCCAGCTCGGGCCGATCGAGCTTGAGGTCTTCGTTCACTGAGGTCAGTCCCGGCAGGCCGCGCATCGCCGCCACAAAGCGCGGCAGCACCTCGGCGAGGGCCTCAAAGTCCGGGTGCTGAATGACAAATTGTAGCGGCGAAGAGAAGCCACGACCCACGGTGGGGAATTGGATCGGGATGGTTCGGAAGGCCGTGATGGAGGACAGCGGCCCCTTCATCGCGGCGACGATCTCCTGCTGGCTGCGCTCTCGCTGATCGCGCGGCACCAGCGGAAACATGATCATGCCGGTGTTGGTGCCGGCCACCACCCCGCCCGGACCGGTCGCCACCCGGCTGAGCATCATCCTGCGCTCAGGCACCAGCGGCATGAGCGCGGTCTCCACCTCCGCGATGCGGGCGTTCATCCACGGGAAGCTGGTGCCCTCCTGGGCCACCGCGCGAATGATGAACATGTTGCGGTCTTCGGTGGGGAAGAACTCGCGGGGGGTGAGCTGAAAGCCGGCCGCCACCCCGCCCAACACCAAGGCCAGCACCGGCAACACCAGCGCCGGTCGGCGGAGGACCCAGTCGAGGGAGCGGGCAAAGCCCCGATCGAGGCGGGAGGGACCGGCGTGGGCCGGCTCCCCCGGCGCGGGGGCCCGCAGGAGGTGCGCGCAGAGCATCGGCGTCAGGGTCAGGGCCACAACCATGGACAGAATGACGCTGACCGCGACGGTGGTGCCAAACTCCAAAAAGAGTCGTCCAGTCGCCCCTCCCGTAAAGATGACCGGCAAGAAGACCGCCACCAGCGACAAGGTGGTGGCCACGACGGCCACCGCGATCTGACGGGTGCCCAGGAGGGCCGCCTCGAAGACCGGCTCGCCTGTCTCCATGCGGCGCACCACATTCTCCAGCACCACGATGGCGTCATCGACCACAAGGCCGATGGCCAGAACGAGCCCGAAGAGAGTGAAGACATTGATGGTGAAGCCCACCATCCAGAGCACAAAGAAGGTGCCGACGATCGACACGGGGATCGCTACCGCCGGCACCAGCGTGCTGCGCACATCGCGCAGAAAGACGAAGATCACCGCCACAACGAGGCCAAAGGCCACCACCAGGGTGAGCTGGACGTCGTGGATGGAGGTGCGCACCGCGTCTGAGCGATCGTAGACCACGTCGAGGGTGAGCCCCGGCGGCAGATCGCCCTGAATCACCGGCAGGCGCCGCTGCACCTCATCGGAGACGGCGATGATGTTGGCCTGGGCTTGGGGCGTAATCGCCATCGAGATCGAAGGCGTCGCGTCGGCCCGCGCGGCGGTGCGCTCATTCTCGGCGCCAACCCGCAGGCTGGCCACGTCGCGCAGGTAGACCCGGCTGGCGGCGTCGGCCCGCAGCACCAGCGCGCCAAAGGCCTCGGGATCACGCAGGCCGCCATCGACATGAATGGTGAGTTGGGTGGCGCTGCCCTCGATGCGCCCAGCGGGGA
>JBEIQK010000367.1:0-6261 GCA_040376505.1 Alphaproteobacteria bacterium
CCCGGTGGATGGGCAGCTCCTGATCGCCGACCTGCTCTTCAGCCTGCCGCCCGAAGACATCGATGGCATCGAGGGCTGGCTCGATCCCGACCTGGACCATGCGCTGCGGGTCGATGGGGTTGAGGCCGAGCTGCGCGCGGCGGGCTTTACGACCTGGGCGGAGCGGGTGCACCCGGCGCTGGCGCTGATCGTGGCGCGACGGCCCCCCGCCGCCCCAGCAGCCAGGCCGCCGGCCCGGTGACCAGGGTGATCGCCCCCAGCCAGGCCAGGGGGGCGCCCAGGCCGATCCCCACCGCGGGAAAGAGCGCGCCGGCGAGCAGGGCGTAGGCGCCCACGCTGGCCGAGCCGAGCATCATGGGCCCCGCGGCGCGGGTGGGCACGGCCTCGCCCTGGGAGAGCCACAGCGAGACCATCGTGGTGAGGAAGATCGCCGGAAACACCGCTGCCATCGCGGCGATCGTCGGGCTCGCCCAGGCGGAGAGCAGCACAGCGGTGGCGACGGCGCCGGCCGCCAGCAGGCCGCGGCCCACCAGCGCCGCCGCGGGGACGGGCTGGGCTGCAGCGGTCGGCCGCCCGCCGCCGGCGGAGACGGTCCAGCCGCCGGCGGCGATCAGGGTGTTCATGGCGATCGCCGCGGCGAGGAGCCCGATGGGGTGGCCTGCGGCGTAGGGGAGGGCCACTGCGAGGCCGGCGGCCCCCAGGGCCCAGGCGCTGAGGGAGACCCCCAGCAGGACGGCGAGGCGTCGGCGACCCCCCACCCGGGCCGGAAGCCAGGCGGGCGCGGTGGCCCAGATGGCGAGGAAGCCGGCGTTGAGGGCCATTCCGAAGGGGATGGCCGCCATCGCAGCGCGGAATCGTCCGTCCATGAGGGTCTGGCTGGCGATGCCGATTGATGCCGGTACAATCGTGGTGGGTAGCGTTGCCAGAACGCCGCCCAGCGTGCTACCCCATCGTTCGATTGCCCGCGTGGCGCCCACTGCAACCAGACCTGCAAACAGTGATGCCCCCAGGGTGTGCTCGAACAAGGCAGGATTCATGGCGGCCGCTCCGGGGCGCGGGGGGCCCGATTGTGCCCCTTCCGTACGGTTGCATTGCACGAAAAGTGGAGATTGAGAATGGCTTCACTTCCTCTTGACGATGGCGCAGAGCAGGCTAGAACGACACTGGACGAACCTCGCCTTGATGACAGTCAAGGCGCATCCCGTCCACGGCCTCACCAGGCCGCGATCACGGAGGCCGCGCACGCCATGCCCGTATCCCCCATGAACATCGTTGAGACCCCCACCCAGACCCGTCTGCGGGCCATCCGTCTGGACGCCCAGGGGCGCCCGGTCGCGGTGGTGCCTGCTTCGAGCGCTGCCACCCCCAACAGCCCCACGGGCGCTGCCACGCGCAACCTGCCGGCCTACACCGACGCGCTGCTGCTCGCGCTGGCGCTCAGCCTCGTGCTGCTGCCGCTGCCGGCCTTCATCGACACGCCCGACCGTGCCTTCAAGCGGCTGGTGGTGCTCGCCTGCATCGCCATCCCGCCCATCGTGGGCATCGTGATGATCCAGCGCCGGCTCGGCCCGGCGCGCAAGGCCAAGGCCCCCGATCAACGCTGAGACATCCCCCTCACCGGGGGAGGGCTGGGAGCCCGGCGGGGCGAAGCGTGCGGAGCGCTTCGCCCCGTCTTCGTTGGGGCTCAGCCGCCCTCGGCGGGGGTCTGGCCGCCGTCTTCACCGGTGGCGGTGGGGGTGTAGCAGGTGGTGAGGGTCAGCTCGCTGGCCACGCCGTTGGCATCGCGGATGATCACGCCCCACTCGTACTCGGTGTCGAAGTAGGGGGCGCCGCCCTGCAGGTACATGTTGAGGCCCAGCGTGGCGGCGGTGACCTCGCACTCGTTGCCCTCCACCGAGTCGGTGATCGGGTTGAAGCCGCTGGCCGAGGCCGGGTCGACCGCGCCGTCGATCACGTCGTCGAAGTAGACCTGCATCTCGTACTGGGTGAGGTCGCCGTCTTCGTCGTTGACCTCGATCCACAGGCCCATCGTGACCGTGGGCACGCCGGTCTCGTAGTGGTCCTTCACGCCGGTGTTCTCACAGCTCACGCTGAGCACGACGGGCGGGGTGCCGCCGCAGGTCGAGGCGGTGTCGTCGCCGGTGTTGATGGGGGGCGGATCTTCCTCTTCTTCAACCTCCTCTTTGCCGCAGGCGGTGAGGCAGAAGGGCAGGGCGGTGGCGAGGAGCAGGGTGCGGGTCCACATGGGGGTCTTCCTCCGTCTGTCGCGCAGGGTACCATGACCGCCCACCGATGCGCCGCACCCATCGGCGGGCCGGGACCTCGACCATGGTGAACAAGCCTACCAGCCCCACCGGCCTGTACCGGCAGCTCCGCGATCAGTTGGGCAGCCTGCGCCGGGTCTACCTGCGCGGCAACACGCTCAAGCGCCGCGACGACTTCGCTCGCTTCGACCAGACCGTGCTCTTGCTGCATGGCTTCATGCAGACCCGCAACGTCTGGGATGTGATGGAGGATCGCCTGCGCGCCGATGGCTACGGCGTGCTGAGCTTTGACCTGGGGGGGCTCTTCTGGCGCTTCAACACGCGCTCGATCGGCGACCTGGGGGCGATGATCGCCGAGAAGATCGAGGGCATCGCGGCGCGCACGGGGCTGGGCCGCTTTCACATCGTTGGCCACTCCAAGGGCGGGCTGGTGGCGCGCCACTACATTCAGCACCACGGCGGCGATCGGCGGGCCAAGAGCCTGATCACCCTGGGCACGCCGCACCATGGCACGCCCACCGCGCTGCTGGGCGTGGGGCTCTTCGCCGGGGGGCTGCTCAGCAGCTCGCCCTTGGAGATGCTGCCGGGCTCACCCTTTGTGCGCCTGCTGCGCAAAGACACCTTTCCGGGCGGCATCCCGCTCAGCAGCATCTACTCGCGCCACGATGTGGTCTGCCCCTGGTGGTGCAGCGTGCTCAACCCGCGGCCGGGGGAGTCCTCGCTCAAGAACATCCCGGTCAAGGGCATCGGCCACACGGCCCTCACCCATGATCCGGGGGTCTACACCCTGGTGCGCCGCGAGCTGGAGGCGGCCTCCCGCCTGTGGAAGGAGCGCAACCCCGACGAGGGGGGGCGCTAGCCGCTACTTCGTCGGCTGGATGCCGCCCTCGGCGGGGGCGGCCGGCGTGGCGGGGGCCGGCGGCGGCGGGGCGGGGAAGTCGAGGCAGCAGCGGAAGGACAGGGTGTTGTCGGCGAAGTCGACGTTCTCGTCCTGGGCGAAGGCGCAGCGGGTGCCCTTCTGGGCGTTGCCGCGCTGGCCGCCCTTGACGATGCGGCGGTTGGTCTTGGTGCCGGCCTGGGTGGAGGTCCACTCGCGGGGGCCGGTGCTCATGCCCATCACGCCAAAGCCGCTCTGGCAGGCCGGGTCTTGGTTGAGGGTGTAGGCCCCCTCCACGCCGGCGCCGCAGGCCTCGAGCTGGTAGGTGTCGCCATAGGCGTAGAGCTGGTTGAGCGGCCCCTTGCAGGCCTTTTCCCACTCTTCTTCGGTGCACAGCCGCTTGCCGATGCGCTCACACTGCGCCTGGGCGTCGGCGGCGGTCATCTTCAGCGAGGGGCGGATCGCCTTGCCGTCTTCGCTCTTGATGCGGTTGGGGAACTCGAAGCGGTCGACGTAGTAGCCCTTGACCTCGGTGACCGCCGCCAGCGGCTCGGACTGGGGCGCGTTGCTGCCCTCCTGGTTGAGCCGCCCCTTGATGAAGGGGCCCTCGGGCACAAAGAGCATCTCTTCATGCCCGGTGAGGATCTGGGTCAGCTCGGCGGCGGAGAGCTTGTTGACGCGCTCGGCGACCTCTTTGCGGAGCTGGGCGTCCTTGACCTTGGCGCTCTCGGTGGGGTCGGAGACGCCGGAGGTGGCGAGGAAGGCGCCGATGGCCGCCACCACCGCGGTGCCGATGCCCACGCCGATCAGCACGTTGCGGTAGGAGGTGCGCGGCGCCTCTTCGGCGTTCTCCTGGATGAAGGAGCGCTGGATGTCGTTGAACATGTCCTGGGCCGAGGGGTAGCGATCCTCGGGGTTGGCCGCCAGGGCGATCTCCACGACGTCATCGACATGATCGGGCAGGTCGCCGCGTAGCTGGGTGGGCGACAGGTAGGTGCCGCGGGGCGGCTGGCCCACCAGGATCTCGTAGAGCATCACGCCGATGGAGTAGACGTCAGAGGAGGGGGTGCCGGTCTGCTCAAAGCTCGACAGCTCGGGGGCGAGGTAGCGGGCCTCGGAGCGGGTGACGTAGCTGTCGGCGAAGATGGAGGGGTTGAGAATGTCGGCGAGGCCGGCGTCGCTGATCTTGAGCGTGCGGACGATGGTCTTGCCGCCCGGCCCGGTGGCCCGGGAGTGCACCAGCACGTTCTCGGGCTTGAGGTTGCGGTGCACGATGCCCTGACTGTGCAGGTACTGCGCCGCCTCCAGCACCTTGAGCACGATCTGGCAGGTCTCTTGCAGCGTGAAGACCTTCTGGTTCTGCTGGTACTCGTCGATGAGCTGCCGCAGGCTCTGCCCGGGGAAGTACTCTTCGGTGAGGAAGAGCATCCCGTTGTGCTCGCCCATCTCGCCGAGGGCCGCGACCCCGTCGTAGCGCACGTCGCGCATGCGCTCGAAGACGCCTTCGAAGCGCGCACGGTCTTTGGGGTGGGCCACCAGCTGCGGCCGGATCACCTTGAGGGCCAGCTGCTTCCCCGAGGAGACGTGGCGGGCCAGGTAGGTCACGCCCAACATTCCCGACCCGAGCTCACGGTCGACTTCGTAGCGACGAGCGATCACGTCGCCGCGCGAAAAGGAGGGCTGTTTCTTGTCCGCCACCGCTGACTCCAGCCTGGGGTTCACCTTGCGACCCCTGCGGGCACAAGGTGCCGGGGGGCCCGGGGAGCGGCAGACCCCCCGTGGTTAGCGTGCGAGGGTATCACGAGGCCGGGGCCCCTTACAACGAACGGTCAGCTCCCCCCAGACGCGCGCTCTCCCAGGAAGAACCGGAAGATCGCCGAAGCCCGCCGCTTCCACTCGCGTGGATGAATTCGTGCGGCGAACAGATAGTGCGCCAGCAGGGCGCCAAAAACGCCGATGGCGAGCACCACCACCGCCATGCCCAGCAAGGCGCCGACCGGCACCCCCCAGGGCATGAAGGCGTAGGGGCCCACCATCAGGGCGCCGGCGAGGGACAAGGCCCCGGCGCACAGGGCCATCGCCACCCGCACCCCGGCGTGGCGGATCTCCTCGCGGAGCTGCGCCTGCTCGGGATCCACGGTGCGGATCGACAGGTTGCCGCGCTCCAGATCGAGCAGGAGCTGGTTGAGCTGGATCGGCACGTCGCGCATGGCGAACTGGGCGTGCTGCAGCAGGCGGAAGGCGTCGCCGGTGAGGCGCTGGGGGTTGAGCCGACTCTCCAAGAGGCGCTGGGCGTAGGGGCGCACCTCCTCGACGATGTCCTTGCTGGGCATCATCTCGCGGGCGATGCCGTCGAGGATGCTGGTGGCCCGCGCCAGCACGGCGTACTCGGGGACGAGGCGGATGCGGTAGCGCGCCGCCACGGTCACGATCTCGACGAGGCTGGCGGTCTGGCTGAGGTCTTCGAGGGTGGCGCCGTAGTATTTCATCATCAGGCGCTCGATCTCGCGCTTGAAGCCCTTGAGATCGACGCGGCCGTCGGTCGCCCCGGCCCGGTACAGGGTCAGGGCCACGGCCTCGGCGTCGCGGTAGACGAGGCCGAGGAAGAGGCTCACCAGGACATCCTGCATCTCGGCGGTGAGCCGGCCGGTGAGCCCGAAGTCGAGGTAGGCCAGCCGCCCATCGTCGAGCACCAGCAGGTTGCCCGGGTGGGGGTCGCCATGAAAGAAGCCAAACTCGAAGACCTGCAGGTAGGTGGCCTCGATGAGCTTGCGCATGGCGTCGCTGCTCTCTTCGGCCGAGGCGGTGCGCAGCTCGCGCAGGGGCCGGCCTTTGAGCAGCTCCATCACCAGCACCCGCCGACCGGTCAGCGCCTGGTAGACCAGCGGCGCGTGGATGCCCGGCGTGCGCGAGAAGTCCTCGCGAAAGCGCGTGAGCGCGCGGGCTTCTTGGTGGAAGTCGAGCTCCAGGCGGATCGCCGCCTCGAACTCCTGGATGATGCCCACCGGCGTGTAGAGGCCGGGCAGCTCGAGGCGACCGGTGATCAGGTGGGCCAGGGTGTAGAGGATGTGCAGATCGCTGGCGATCTTCTCTTCGATGCCGGGCCGCTGCACCTTCACG
>JBEIQK010000431.1:0-5567 GCA_040376505.1 Alphaproteobacteria bacterium
CCGACGCCGACGCCGACGCCGACGCGGGCCCCCAGGGCAGCGTGGAGAGCGCCGACGGCGAGGTCCTGCTGGAGTGGGACCCCAACGGCACCTCCAACGGCGGCGCCTGCACCCAACTCACGGTCACCAACCAGGGCAGCATCGACTACGCCAACTGGTGGGTGGATGTCACCTTTGACGCCGACTTTGAGCTGACCGACAGTTGGAACTGGGCCCTGGTCGACACCACCAGCCCCACCCTGCGCCTGGCACCGGCCTGGGATCAGACCCTCTTCGTCGGCTCGGGCTACACCGGCACCCTCTGCCTCGACGAGACCGCCGAGCCCATCGCGGTCTCCATCGACGCGCCCAGCCTTTAGGGCGCCACCACCGTAAGGGTGACCGCGTCCTCGGCCGGGGGGTCGAGGGGGTCGCCATCTTCGAGCTCCAGGCGCAGCGCCACGGTGTGCGACCCGACGGTGTCGAGGGTGAGCGCCACCTGGGTGTCGCCGTCGGTGGCCACGTCGGTGCCATCCACGGCGGCGATGATCCAGCCGGCCAGGGCCTCGCCTTCTTCGTGCTTGGCGGGGGTGACGAGGTTGAAGCCCTCGACCACCACCGAGAAGACGACCTCGCCGGCGGTGACCTGCTCGCCGTCCAAGGGGGCCAGGATCTCCAGCGTGGCGCTGGCGCCGGTGTCTTCTGCATCTTTGTGGCAGCCGGTGGCCGCGCTAAGTGTCAGAAGGCCAGCGAACAGGCTGAAGACCGAGGGGCGTTTCATGGTGCGGCTTTCCGGGTGTATGGGAGTGTTGGCGGGCGCCTTAACGCAGTCGGGTTGCGCAGGAGGCGGCGAGGATACCGGTCCGCCGCCCGCGATCACGCTGCTGACGCCGGCTGAAGAGGCCACCGTCTGCGGCGACCCGCTGCTGATCGAGATCGCGGTGGAGGACTTCCCCTTAATTCCCCTGGAGGAGGGCGCCGATTCGGGGCGAAGGGGCGGTCATGTCGACCTCTACCTGAACGGCCAGGCCGCCGCGATGATGGACACCGCCACCGCCAGCCTCGATGGCATCGAAGCAGGGCTGTGGCAGATCAAGGTCGAGCTCTCGAACGCCGATCACAGCCCGGTCACCCCCTACGTCAACGATCTGGCCTACTTCACCGTCGATCCCACCGCCTGCACCGACGTGACGCCATGATCGCCCTGCTGGCGCTGGCCTGCGCGGGCAAGGCGGGCGACAGCGGCGCCGACAACCCCGACGCCGCGCCGGCCTGGTACGAGGTGCGCTGGCAGGTCTCGCCCGACCCGCTCCAAGCCAGCGCGGCGGGCACCTTCACCCTGCAGGTCACCGACGATGTTGGTGTTCCGATCGAGGATCTCCAGCAGAACCATGAGCGGATGGTGCACACGCTCTTCATCTCCGAAGACCTCGCCACCTTCCAGCACCTGCACCACGAGGACTTCGCCGCGCTCTCGGCCGAAGACCTGCGCAGCGCCACCTTTACCTTTCCGCTGACCCTGCCCCAGGCCGGGCCCTACCGCCTCGCCTTTGACTTCGCCCACCGCGACACCTACCAGTCGCGCCAGGACCAGCTTTCGGTGGAGGGGAGCCCCGGGCAGGCCGACGCGCCGCAGATCCCCACCGAGGACGTGGTCAGCGATGGCGATCTGACCGGCGCCCTCGCCTGGGACAGCCCGCCGATCGCCGGCTACGAGGCCGCCTTTACCCTCAGCCTGACCGACGCCGCCGGAGCGCCGGTCACCGATCTGGTGCAGTGGCTCGGCGCCGATGCCCACGCCGCCGTGGTCTCCGCCGATCTCGCCGATGTGGGCCACACCCACGCCTGGTTCCCCGGGATGGACGGGATGGGCCCCGGGATGGTGATGCCCCAGGTCTACACCGGGCCCACGGTGCCCTTTCACTACACCTTCGCCCGCGCCGGATCGCACAAGATCTGGGTGCAGCTCGCCCGGGCCGCCGATCCCAGCCGGGTCTACCTGCTGCCCTTTGGCGTCGAGGTGGGTGGTTAGGCCCAATTTACTTTTGCGCCGCACGCATGAATAAGCTGATTCAATCTTTCAGCGGCAGAGTTATCCCCGGAGCGTTCGCCGCACGCCCCACTTCGGCGCGTGAAAGGTCGACCTTTGGAGTGACCCCATGCGCCCCTTCCTCGCCGCACTCGCCTTCTCTGCCTTCTCCTCGGTGGCCCTGGCCGACACCTTCGAGGTGGACACCAGCCACTCCACGGTGCTCTTTCGCGCCAAGCACTTCAACGCCAGCTACACCTACGGCCGCTTCAACGATGTCACCGGCAAGGTCCTCTGGGAGGCCGACCCCACCAAGAGCGTCTTCGACATCACGGTCAAGGCCGCAAGCGTGGACTCGAACTCCGACAAGCGCGACCAGCACCTCGCCAGCCCCGACTTCTTGAACGCCGCGCAGTTTCCGGTGATCACCTTCAAGAGCAAGTCGGTCACCAAGAAGTCGGGCAATGTGTACAGCGTGACCGGTGACCTCACCTTCCACGGCGTCACCAAGACCGTCACCACCGATGTCGAGCACGTCGGCACTGGCCCCGACGCCTGGGGCGGCACCCGCGCCGGCTTTGAGACCACCCTCACGATCAAGCGCTCGGAGTACGGCGTGAAGAACATGCTCGACGCCGTGGGCGACGACATCCGCCTCACCATCGCCGTCGAAGGCGTGAAGAAGTAGGCCCCATGGACCCTGTCGCGCTCTTCTCCAAGGCGGTCCTGCTGCCGGCCCTGCTCGGCGGGCTGGTCCTGGGTGGCGCCCACCTCGCCCCGGCGCGCATCCAGCCGCTGATGGGCGCCCTCGCGATGGCCCTGGCCTGGATGGTGGGCGGCAGCGTCGTCCTGGGCGCCATGCCCTGGCCTCCGGTCGAGGCGCCGCACTTCCTGCTGCTGCTCGGCGCGCCCGCGGTGGTGGTGGCCCTGCTGCCGCCCGCGGCGGGCCATGCCCTGCGCGCCGTGCTGGCCGCGGGGGTGGTGTACGGCATGAGCGAGCCCAAGCGGGCCTACGCCTGGGAGGGCGCCACCGGGCCGCTCTGGCTGGGGCTCGGCCTGGGGCTGATGCTGGGGGCCTGGGTGGCGATCGACGAGGCGGCGCGACGGCGTGCCCCCGCCGCGAGCGCCCTGCCGCTGGCCCTGACGGCGGCGGTGGGGGCGATGGCGCTGGGCGCCACGGGCAGCGTGGTCTACGGTCAGCTTGGCGGCGTGCTGGCCACTGCGCTTGGCCTCATGGCGGCCAGCACCCTGCGCAGCCCGGCGGCCCCCTGGAGTCGGGCGGCGCTCACGGTGGGCACCCCCGCCGTGGTGGGCATGCTCCTCGCCGGGGCCTGGTTCAGCGAGCTGCCGGCGGGGGCCGCGGTGCTGCTCGGCCTGGCCCCCCTCGCTGCCCTGGCCCCCAAGGCCGAGGGGCGGCTGCCGGTGGGTCCGCTGGCCTTGAGCCTGCTGCTCTCGCTCGGCGGCCTGGGTTGGGGCCTCGCCGAGGCGGGGATGGGCAGCGCAGCGGCGCCCGCGGGGATGCCGGCCGAGCCCTGGTAGGGCCTACTGCCAGTAGCCCAGGGCCCGGAGCTGCTCTTCGTTGACCGCGTCGACGGCCTCGGGCAGCACGGCGAAGTCGCGCTCGCCCAGCACGGGATCGTAGGAGGCCGGCGCCGGGCCCAATTCCGGGGGCGGCCCCTCCCAAAGCGCCGCGGGCGGCGCGCCGCTCATGTCAGCCCCCTGCGGCAGGCCCACCATCGCCAGCAGGATGGGGGTCACGTCGAGGATGTGCAGCTCGGGCAAGGCACCCTGGGCGAGCCCCGGCCCGGCCGACAGCCAGATGCCGCGATCGTGGTGGTCGCCGCTGAAGGCCTCGCCCTCGGTGAGGTAGGCGCGCAGCGGCTCGCCGGCGACCCGGTCGGTCTCGATCGACGCGGGGGAGAGGCCCTCGTTGCGCACAGCGAGGCCCAGGGTGCCCGCCGCCGCGGGGCCCTCCTCCACCCGAAAGATGGCCTCGCCAGTGCGCTCCACCCGCAGGGCCTCGATGAGGGCGATGGCGCCGGCGCGCTGGGCGGCCGGGTCGCTCCCGTTCAGCGCCACCACCAGCTTGTGACCCAGGCGGCTGACGTCGACCGGGCCGACCGCCTCGCGCAGGCGGGCGGCGAGGCGCTCGGTGCGCGGCGCGAGGAGGTGGCCGAGGGCTTCGCCTTCGAGGGCCTGGTGGCCGTGATCGGAGAGCACCACCACCCGGGCCTGGGGGCCCACGGCCGCGATCAGGTCGGCCAGGACGGCGTCGGCCTGGCGGTAGCTGTCGTGGACCGCCTCGCCCCAGCGTTCCACCAGGGCCGGATCGGTGTCCGGGAAGCGCGCAGGCTCATGAAAGCGCCAGAAGCGGTGGGGAATGGCGTCGGTGGCGTAGTCGGTGAAGGTGAAGATGTCGGCCGGATGGGCGTGCAGGGCCGCGATGGCCACGTCGCGGTCCATCTGCACCCGCAGGAGCTGCCCACGGTAGAAGTCGCGGTTGCGATCGGGGTGGAGCCGCTGCAGCAGCGCCACCTCGGCCGCCTCGGCGAGGGTGGACATGCGCAGGCCGTGGGTGAGGCCGTCCATCGCGAGGACGAGCAGCGGGCGCCGGCTGGCGACCTCCTTGCGCATCATGCGCCGCGACAGCTCGATCTCCTTCACGAAGCTGTAGTCGGCCGGCCAGGTGTCGGGCTCCGGGGCCAGCCAGGCCGGGATCTGAAAGGCGCCGATGCGGCTCGGCGGCCAGGTCACCAGCCACTTCCAGGTGCCCACGTCGAGGCCCTGGCTGTGCGCGATGTCCCAGAAGCGCGGCACCTTGCAGTCGGTGGACTGCACCGAAAAGCCGTGCACACCGTGCTCGCCGGGGGGCTTGCCCGAGGCGAGGGTGGTCCAGAGCAGCGGCGAGAAGAGCGGCTCCATGCTGCGCAGCACCGCCCGCCCGCCGCGGGCCTGCAGCCCTTCGAGGGCCGGCAGCTCGCCTTTGAGGCCGTCAATCACCTCCCAGGTGGCGCCGTCGATGCCGTAGACGAAGAGCTTCACCCGCCCGCTGGGCGCGGGCGCGGGCCAGGCGGCGAGGAGGAAGGGCAGGCCGAGCCCAAGGGCGAGGAGGGGCCGCGCGACCCGGGGAGACCGACGCCGAAACCGGCTGCCCAGCAGGGCCCCCAGGGCCGCGGCGGGGGCGCCGAGGAGCAGCAGGAAGAGCTGCGGGGCGTCCATGAACCAGGGGTTGGGGCCCGCCACCAGCCCGAGGGCCGGGAGCGCCGCGGCCCAGGCGCCGAGCGCAGCCCCAAGGAGGGTCCAGCGGCCCCCCCTGGGCGCCGCACCGTCGCGGTCTGGCGGGATGGGGGTCACCCGGGCCTAGAAGGGGATGTCGTCGTCGCTGAAGGGCACATCACCGCCCGGGCCAGGGCCGGGATCGTGGCCACCGCCGCCGCCGTAGCCGCCGCCACCGCCGCCGTAGCCGCCGCCACCGCCGCCATAGCCGCCGCGGCCACCGCCGCCGCCGCCGAAGCCGCCGGGGCGCTCTTCACGAGGACGCGCCTCGTTGACGACGATC
>JBEIQK010000594.1:0-4183 GCA_040376505.1 Alphaproteobacteria bacterium
CGGGAACTCGACGTTCTGGAAGACGTCGAGCACGGCCACGAGGTTGAAAGTCTGGAAGATGAACCCGAGCTTGTTCAGGCGCAGGTTGGTCAGCCCGCGGTCGTCGAGGTCTCCGGTGGAGACGCCGTCGATGCGCACGGTGCCCGTCGTCGCGACGTCGACGCAGCCGATGAGGTTGAGCAGGGTGGTCTTGCCGCTGCCCGAGGGGCCTGAAAAGACGGTGAATTCGCCGGGCTTTATCGTGAGGTTCACCGCGGAGAGGGCGACCACATCGAGCTCTCCGCTGCGGTAGCGCTTCTCGACCCCGCTGAGCTCGACCTGGGGTGGGGCTGACATCGTCTTCTCTCCGGCGCCGGGTTGCCCTCTCCTTGTACTGAGGCCGGCCGGGCGCCGTCGCTGTCGGCTTTTCGACGCGCCGGCGGTGATCTCGCTGGATATGCGCGCGCATGGAACTCATCGCACAGAGCCGCGACGCCCTCGACTGGCCGGTCATCACCGAGCGGCTGTCTCGCCACGCCCACACCACCCGGGGGCGCAGCGCCGCCCTCTCGCTGCCCCTGCTCACCGAGGTGGGGCTGATCACCACGCGCTTCGAGGAGGTGGCCGAGGTGGCCGCCCTGGCCGACAACGGCGACGCGCCGCCGGTGGGCGCCGTGCTCGACGTGGCCGAGCCGGTCTCCCGCACGCGGCGGGGCACCGTCCTGCTCGCCAGCGAGCTGCGCGACATCGGCGCCGCCCTCGAAGGCCTCGATCGCTTGCGCAAGTGGGTGGACCAGCGCATGGCGCTCTGTCCGCGCCTGCGGGGGCTGGTGGAGCCCATCCAGGTCGACCTCGACCTGCGCCTCACCCTGATCGAGAGCTTCGACGCCACCGGCGAGCTGTCGGCCGAGCGCTACCCGGTGGTGGGCGCCCTGCGCGAGAAGATGAAGGCCCTGAAGGAGCGCATCCGCGCCTTCTTGGACGAGGTGGTGCGCGGCGAGACCCTCGCCGACGTGCTGATGGACCGCTTCGTCACCGAGCGCCAGGGGCGCTTTGTGATCCCGGTCAAGATCGGGTCCCGTCGCGGCGTGGGTATCGTCCACGGCACCAGCCAGAGCGGCGAGACGGCCTATGTCGAGCCCGCCGAGGTGGTCGAGCGCACCAACGAGCTGAAGGAGACCGAGGCGGCCCTGGCCCGCGAAGAGCGGCGCATCCTGGCCCAGCTCTCGATGATGGTCAGCCACCAGCACGACGAGATCCTGCTGGCCCTCGACGCCAGCGTCGACGTCGACCTCGCTGTGGCCCGGCATGGGCTCGGCGTGGAGTGGCGGGGCACCATCCCGCGGGTCGGCGAGGAGGGCGTGATCATCCTCTTCGAGGCCCGCCATCCGGTGTTGCAGCTCCGCGGCGTCGAGGTGGTGCCCAATGACCTCTCCATCGATGGATCGCGCCAGGGGCTGATCCTCACCGGCCCCAACACCGGCGGAAAGACGGTGGCGATGAAGACGATGGGCCTCGCCGCCCTGCTGGTGCGGGCCGCCGTGCCCATCCCGGCCGGGGCGGGCAGCCGGGTCGACGTCTTCGATCCGGTGCTGGCCGACGTCGGCGACATGCAGACCGTCGAGGGCGACCTCTCCACCTTCTCGGGGCACCTCCTCGTGCTGCGCACGATGATCGAGGCGGCCGGGCCGCGGGCCCTCATCCTGCTCGATGAGATCGGCATGGGCACCGATCCGGCCCAGGGGGCGGCCCTCGCCCGCGCGGTCATCGAGGCCCTGGCCGACCGCGGCGCCCGCGTGGTGGTCACCACCCACTTCGCCCAGCTCAAGGGCCTCGCCGCCGCCGATCGGCGCTTTTGGATGGCCGCCGTCCAGTATGCCGAGGGCCGGCCGACCTACCGGCTGCAGCCCGGGATGGCCGGCCAGTCCCACGCCTTCGCCACCGCCGAGCGCATGCACCTGCCCCAAGCCGTGGTCGATCGGGCCCGCGAGGTGCTCGGCGCCGGAGAGCGCGAGCTGGCCGAGCTGATGGCCCAGATGGAGGCCGAGCGCGAGCTGCTGCACCAGGAGAAAGAGGCCCTGCGCCGCCAGGCCGGCGAGCTGCGGGCCCGGGCCGAAGAAGCGCGGCGGCAGGCCCAGCGCCTCGAAGAGCGGCGCCAGAAGCTCGAAGGCGAGGTGGCGCAGGGCTTTGAGCGCCGCCTGCGGCAGAAAGAGGCGCAGGTGAAGGCCCTGATCGCCGCCCTCCAAGAGAACCCCAACCTCCGCCTCGCCGGCAAGACCCTGGACGAGCTGGAGAGCGTGCGGGCCGAGGTGAAGACCGACCTCGCGCCGATCGAGGTGACGCCGCCGCCCCCGCCGCTCGCCACGGTCGAAGAGGGGGCGGTGGTCTCGCTGCCGCGCATGGGCGGCAAGGGCCGCGTGGTGCGGGTCTTGAGCCGGGGCCTCGTCGAGGTGGAGGTGGGCTCGCTGCGCCTCAAGGTGCGCCAGGAGGAGCTCGGCTTCGCGCCGCCGCCGCCGCCGCGCCCCAAGCCCGTGGAGCTGCCCCCCGAGCCTCCCGCCAAGGCGGGCGCCAAGGCCGACGGCCACCTGCGCCTCGCCCACAACACCCTCGACCTGCGCGGCTTTCGGGTCGACGAGGGCCTGCTGGCCGCCGATCTCTTCGTCGATCAGCTCACCAGCAGCCAGCAGCGGGTGGGCTTCATCCTGCACGGCCATGGCACGGGGGCCATGAAGAAGGCGGTGCGCGACTGGGCCAGACAGACCCGGGCCGTCGAGAAGGCGCGCCCGGCCAGCGTCGAAGAGGGGGGCGACGCCTACACCCTCATCGAGCTGCGCTAGGCCGGGTCGGGGGCGGCGCGGGCCCCGGCCTCGCGCTTCTGGCCGCGGGCCTTGGCGCGGGCGGCCTCGGTGGCGCGGTCGCGGGGCTCGGCCTGGGTCTGCAGATCGGCCAGCACGAGGCGGCGGGTGATCTCCGCGATGTCGGCGACGGCGCGCTCAAAGGCGGCGGTGTTGGCGGCGGAGGGCCGGTTCATGCCGGTCACCTTGCGCACATACTGGCGGGCGGCGGCCTGCACCTCGGACTCGGAGGTGGGGGGCTCGAAGTTGAAGAGCAGCTTGATGTTTCGGCACATCGGCGGGCTCCCTGCGGGGGTTCAGGCGAGGGCGCGGCCCAGGGCGAGGCCCAGCGCGGCGGCGCCAAAGCCGAGCACGAGGTGGGCGCCAACGTACAGCAGCGCCTGGCCCAGCGCGCCGCGCTCCACGAGGCCCAGCGCCTCGACGGTGAAGGTGCTCCAGGTGGTGTAGGCGCCGAGGAAGCCGGCCCCGAGCGTGAGGCGGAGGTGGGCCGGCACCCGGCCGCTGGCCAGGGCGAAGCCCGTGAGCAGCCCCAGAGCGAAACCGCCGGAGAGGTTGATGCCCACGGTGACCCAGGGGGCGCCTTCGCCGGCGGGGAAGGCCCGCTGCAGCGCGTGGCGGCACAAGGCCCCCAGGGCGCCGGCCAGGGCCACGCCCAGCGCCTCGCCGCCGCTCATGTGAGCAGGAAGACCAGCACCATCAGCAGGATCAGCCCGCCGCCGATGCCAGCGAGGAGCACCGGCGTGGGCAGGGCTTCGAGGCGGGCCGTGAGGCTGGGCGGGGCGGGCGGCGGCAGCGGCGGGGCGGCCGGACGGCGCACCGAGGCCGAAGGCTGGGTGATCTGCGTGCGATCCTTGGCCGCCTCCCGCGCCTCTTTGCTGGGCGGCGGTGACTCGACGACCGCGGTGCGCGAGCGGGTGAAGGCCTCGGCCTGGGCGTTGTTGCCTTCGAGGATGACCCGCCCCCGATCGGCGTCGGCGGCGGTGTCGCGGCCATCGCGGTCCTTGGTCTGCAGTCGGGGGATGGTGACGTCGGCCCAGTCGCGCAGGCCGGGGGCCGGCAGGCCGTGGCGCAGGCGGCGGCAGGTGCGCTCCACGGCCTGGGCGTCGGGCCGATCGGCGGCCTCGTAGGCCAACATCTCCAGGAGCATGCGCACGATCTCGCCGCCGCGCTCGCGCAGCTCCATCGCCTCGGCGCTGTCCAAGGCGGTGCGCACGTTCTCGAGCACGGTGCCGAGGAAGGCGGAGTGGTCGGCCTCGCTCTCGGGGGGCTCGGGGAAGCGCTTGCCGGTGAGCAGGTTGGCCATCACGAGGCCCAGGGCGTAGACATCGCTCTGGTGGCTGTCTTTGCCC
>JBEIQK010001002.1:0-2077 GCA_040376505.1 Alphaproteobacteria bacterium
AGGCCCACCCCTGCGACTTCACCAATGACATCCACGTGGCGGCCCGCAACGACCGCCTCGTGGCGATCAACAGCGCCATCTCGGTGGATCTGAGCGGACAGGTGAACGCCGACAGCATCGGCGACCGCATCTACTCGGGGGTGGGCGGACAGGTCGACTTCATCCGCGCCGCCTGGCGCAGCAAGGGCGGCCAGCCGATCATCGCCTTGCCCGCCACCGCCGCCGGTGGGCGCTGCTCGCGCATCGTCTCGGCGCTGGCCGAGGGGGCCGGCGTGGTCACCAGCCGCGCCGACGTCTCCTGGGTGGTGACCGAGCATGGCGCGGCCCGCCTCCATGGACGGAGCCTGCGCGAGCGGGCCCGGGCGCTCATCGCCATCGCCGCGCCCGACTTTCGGCCCTCTTTGCACGAAGCCGCCTCCCGGCGCCTCGGACCTTTGGAGTAGACTCACCGTCCGCGGGAGCACCATGCGCATCGCCACCCTGTTGCCTTCGGCCACCGAGATCGTCTGCGCCTTGGGCGCCCAGGACGATCTCGTGGGGGTGAGCCATGCCTGCGACTTCCCGGCCTCCATCGCCCACCTGCCGCGTCTGACCACGCCGCACGGGCGCTTTGTCGAGGCGCACCAGGCCAACCTCCCGGCCCCCTGGGCGGTGAGCCTGCGCCGTCTCGGTGTCTTCGCCATCGACGCCACCGCCCTGGCCGACTGTTCACCCGACCTGATCATCACCCAACGACGGGGGCAGCGGGACGAGGAGCGCGAGTTGGGGATGCTCGATCTCCAGACCGGGCTGGGCGACGCGCACGTCAAGCTGATCGATCTCCAGCCCACCCGCCTCGACCACATCTGGGAAGACATCGAGATCGTCGCCGCCGCCATCGGCCGCGACGCCGGCCCGCTGCTCACCGACATTCGCGCCCGCATCGCCGCCGTGCGCGCGAAGGTGGCCGGCGCCCGGCGCCCCTCGGTCGTGTCGATTGAGTGGCTGTCTCCCGTCGTCGTCGGCGGCAACTGGATGCCCGAGCTGCTGCGCCTCGCCGGCGGCGAGCCCCTGGCCACCGAGCCCAGCGAGCGCTCCCCCACCTTGACCGACGCCGGGCTCGCCACGCTGGACCCCGACGTGGTGCTGATCAAGCCCTGCGCCCTGGATCTCGCCCGCGTCCACCTCGAGGCGCCGCGCATCGCCGTGCTGGCCGGGCTCTTTCCGCGGGCCCGCATCTACCTCTGCGATGGCAACGCCTACTTCAACCGCTCGGGCCCGCGCATCATCGACAGCATCGAGCTGGCCGCCTCGGCCTTGCACCCCGACCGCTTTGGGTTCGACCCGCGGCTGATCTGGGTGCAGGGCTGAGCCCGCCTCAGGGCTCCGGCGGCGAGTGTGCCGCAGCCCACGCGAGGTAGGCCTCGACCCCCCACCGCGACTGAAAGGCCGCCACCTCGCGATCAAAGGCGGCGGTCCGGACGCGCACGGTGTTGACCCGGTAGGCATACAGGCCCGCCTTCTCGTACTCGGCTCGCTTGACCCGATGCCGTTCCACGAGGGCGAAATCGCCTTCGGCCTCCGGCCCGATCAGCTCGTCTGTCTCCGCCAGCTGGATCTTCAGGTTCACCACCGGCGCCGCGTCGCCTTCCCAAGGCGTCATCGCCGCCGCCTCTCGGCTCAAGACCTCCATCCGCCGCTGCAACACCGGCTGCATGGCCCGGGCGCTCTCGACGCCTCCGTTCAGCGCCTGGATCCAGTCGAACAACACCGCGTCTTTCCGCACGCTTATCGACCTCGCGTGCTCGGCGTGGGCCCGCGGGTAGGTGACCCACTGGGCGGCCGACAGGGCGCTGCCGGCCGGCGGCAGGTCTGGGTGGGTGAAGGAGGTAGACGGGCCGGGTTCTGTGGAAGGGAGACGCGGGAGGCGCCTGAACCGACCAGCGCGCGAAGGGCAGCCGCCCGCGCGATCTCGAAGGCCTGGGATAGGCGGGCTTCTTCTTGGAGGATCTGTTCAAGCCGGTCGCGCTGGGCGGTGGTGATGGCGCGCGGCATGCAGCGAGCGCAGATCCTCGCATTGAGCCCCCCAGCGCTGCCC
>JBEIQK010000832.1:0-2807 GCA_040376505.1 Alphaproteobacteria bacterium
CCGGCCCTGGGCGTAGCGCTCGAGGGCCAGCTCGCTGCGAAACTCGTAGTGCGACCGCATCCGCTTCTCCAGGACAGATCGGGCCAGCGGCCCCAGTTCGTGCAAGTTGAACGTGCTGTGAGCCGGCATCAACGCGCAGGTGTTCCCCGAACGCAGGCCACAAGCCCCTCCAGGAGGGCCTCGGGCGAGATCGGATCGAGCAGGCGCCGGGCGAGCCACCGGAGCGTCTCCCCATCGGCCTCGGCGAGGAGCGGCAGCATCGGATCGGCCGCCGCGCCAAAGCGAAGTCTCAGCATCTCCGCAGCAAAGGCGCGCCGGCCTTCCCCTTCGCCCTCCTTTCGGCCCTCCACCCGGCCCTCCACCCGGCCCTCCTCTCGACCCTCCACCCGGCCCTGGGCGTAGCGCTCGAGGGCCAGCTCGCTGCGAAATTCGTAGTGCGACCGCATCAGCTTCTCCATGACAGGCCGGGCCAGCGGCCCCAGCAGGTGCAGCACGATGTCTTCATACCGGCTGCGCTCGGCAGGGTCCACACCGATGAGCCCGAGCAGCGCCACCTCTCCCACCTCCGCCGCCTCCGGCCCACGCAGATGCACCATCGCGGCGAGGAGCGCGCGGTGTGGCGCCCGCCGGGCCACCTCCGGATCGCGCACCGCCGGCACCCGGCCCGGCCCCACCACCAGCGGCCGCATGTGCTGCACCGGCGAGAGCGCAAAGCCGGCCGCCGCCCAGCGCTCGACGTCTGGCTGGAGGGCCACCACCAGCACGACGGCGTCACAGCGGTGCTTCATGCGCAGGGCTGCCGTCATGAAGGGCCAGACCAGCGCCTTCTCGCCGTCGATCGCCCCCTGCACCTCCACCGCCATCACGAGCTGCGGGCGGGTCTCACGCTCCACCAGCAGCACCAGGTCGGCCTGCCGCTCGGGCGGAAGGAGGGTCTGCAGGCCGGTGGCGCCCAGGCGGAGCTGACCGCGCAGATGCTCCCGCGGCAGGCCCGCCAGCGGCGCAAGATCGCGCAGCAAGGCCGGATGATCCTGCAGCAGCGCCAGGATGGACTCGTGGAGGATGGAAGGCATACCCCCCCCTAACAGGATCCCCCCCCTGGATCGGCCCCCACCGACAACGAATTACGCAGCGCGCCCCGCTTTGAGGCCCCCGATGTTCCTGCTGCTCTCCGCCTGCGCCCAGATCGCCGCCAACTACGGCGCGCCCGCCGATCCCGCTGACCCCACCGAGATCATCGTCGAGATCCCCGCTGGCACCTCCGCCCGCACCCTCGGCCCGCTGCTCGAAGCCCAGAAGGTCGTGGAGAGCGGAGAGGACTTCACCCTCTACGTTCGACTCACCAAGGAGGGCGGCTGCCTCAAGGCCGGGCGCTTCAAGCTCCGCCGCAACATGGGCGCCGCCGAGCTCCTGAAGACCGTCTGCGGCGTGCCCCTGCCCGAGGACATCCCCTTCACCGTGGTGGAGGGCTGGCGCATCCGGGAGATCGACGCCGCCCTGGCGGCCAAGGGCTGGACCCAGCCTGGCGAGTACGCCGCTTTGGCCGCCAACCCCACGGCCTTCAAGGCCGCCTTCCCGCTGCCCGAGGCCTCGCTGGAGGGCTACCTCTTCCCCGAGACCTACATGGTCATCCCCGAGAAGTGGAGCACCCAGGACTTCATGCAGCGCCAGCTCGATCTCTTCGCCGAGCGCTTCTACCTGCCCAACAAGGCGGCGATTGAGTCCAACGGCAAGGGCCTCGCCGATCTGGTGATCATGGCCAGCATGCTGGAGAAAGAGGAGCCCACCAAGGATCAGCGCCCCCTCGTGGCCGGCATCCTCTGGAAGCGCATCGGCGCCAGCTGGAACCTCGGCGTGGACGCCACCAGCCGCTACACCCTCGAAGACTGGAACGACCGCAAGGCCTTCTTGAAGCAGCTCCGCGATCCGAGCGACCCCTACAACACGCGCCTGCGGCCGGGTCTGCCGCCCACCCCCATCTCCAACCCCGGTCTCACCGCGCTCACCGCCGCCTTGGCGCCGACCGAGAGCGAGTACTGGTACTACCTGCACGATGAAAAGAAGATCATCCACCCTGCGCGAGACGAGGCCGAACATGAACGGAACCGGGCGACCTACAATGTCTACTAAGCGCCTCACTCCCCTCCTCCTCCTGGCCCTCTTCGCGTGCGCCGGCGGCGAGAAGGAGGACAAAGACGGTCGAACCGACGACACCGCCACGCCCACCGAGGGCAGCGATGGGGTCGATGGCGTAGACGGCTCCGATGGGACCGACGGCGCCGATGGCGCCGATGGCGCGGACGGCTCCGACGGCGGAGACACGGGCACCTGTGAAGACGTGGACGGTGACGCCACGGCGCCCGCAGAAGCAGTGGAGTGCGCGGCGGCCGGCGGGGTCTGTGTCGGAATGGGAGCCACCTGTACCGGCACGGTCATCGACGTCGGCGGCTGTGTCTTCTCCGACGGCAGCGGCGCCTGCTGCGTGCCGCCGGCCGCCGCGCCCACCGGAGACACCTGCGCCGCCAAGGGCGGCACCTGCGCGGTGGTGGGCGGCTGCTACCTGTCGAAGAGCTGGTTTGTGGATGATGGCGGCGGCTGCTCCGACGCCTTCGGCGCGTCGGTCACCTGTTGCGCTCCCACCAACGCCTGCGAAGACTACGGCACCGAGCTGTGCTGCAGCTTCGACAGCGCCGGCGTCGCCACCGCCGCCTACATGCCCTACTGCGATCGCGGCGCTGTGACCTGCTTTGAGAGCACCACCAAGGTCTGCGAGGCGGACTGTCAACCCTGAGGGGCCCCTCGTTCCG
>JBEIQK010000563.1:0-4422 GCA_040376505.1 Alphaproteobacteria bacterium
CGAGGCCCATCTGGGTTGCGTACAGGGCCTCCACAATGCCGCCGGCGATGCCTTCCGACGCGGTGGAGGTGCTGGACTGTCCAAGCGAACCGAAGGTCTCAATCAGACCCACCACGGTGCCCAGCAGGCCGAGCAGGGGCGCCATCGCCACGAGGCAGGCGACGAGGCCGGTGCCGGCGCGCAGCTCGTCTTCGAGGGGGCCGATGTGCTCGTCCAGGAGGCGCGCCGGGAGCGGGCCGCCGTGGCGCCGCAGCAAGGAGACGGCGCGCCGGACGGCCTCGTCGAGGAGCCCGTGGGCAGGGGCCTCGGGGCGGGCGCGGTAGTGGGCGAGCAGGGCTGGCAGGCTGCGGCGATCGCCCCGCCGGAGGCGCAGCAGGCGCAGGCCGAGGGCATACCAGAGGGCGGCGGCGGTGAGGAAGAGCGCGGGCATCACCGCGCCGCCGTAGCGCCAGAGGTCGACGACCTGCTGCCAGAGACTCATGTCGTCTCCGGCGGGCGGGACTGGCGGTGCTGGGCGAGGGCGTTCTGCAGGCTGAGCGCGCCGCGATCGAGGGTGGTCTTGATGCCTTCGCCCACGCTGGCCAGCACATTTCCGGCGAGGAGGGTGGGGATGGCGACGGCGAGGCCCAGCGCGGTGCAGATGAGGGCCTCGGCGATGCCGGCCGACATCAGCTTGGGGTTTCCGGTGCCGTGCTCGGTGATGACGTCGAAGGTGGCGATCATGCCGGTGACCGTGCCGAGTAGACCGAGGAGGGGCGATCCTGCGGTGATGACGGTGAGCGCGCTGGCGAAGCGGTCGATCGCCGGCGTCTCGCGGAGGATGGCGGCGTCGATCACCCGGTCGATCTCCTCTTCGCGCCGGTGGCGGGCGGCCAGCACGGCCTGGAGCAGGCGGGGCACGGGGCCGCCGCGACCGGTGACGAGGCGCTCGGCCTGCTCGACCTCGCCCGCGGCGACGAGGGCGTTCACCTTCTCGACCAGGGGCAATCCGCCGCGGCGGGCGAAGACGAGGCCCAGGGCCCGGATGATCACCAGACTAAGGCTGACCATCCCGAGGCCAAAGAGGATCTGGCCCATGGTGCCTGACTCTTCGAGGAGTGCGATGAGGCCGCCTTCTTCTTCGGCCTCCTCCACCTTCTTCTCGGCTTCAAACAGAAAGACCTCGAGCCGGGCGGGCTGGGTGTCTGACACAAAGGCGGCGGCGGTCTCTTTGCCAAATTCGCGGCGGAGCTGAAGGCGGCCCTCTCCTGCCGGCGCGAGGGCGCCGCGCCCGCTGGCGGCGTCTCCCCAGGCGGCGATCTGTCCCCAACCGTACACGCGGCCCTGGGTCAAGGTGCCGTCGGGCAGGAAGAAGGCCTCGTCTCGCCAGCCCACCGCGCGCTGGGCGGCGAGGCGCTCGGCGGCGGCCTGAAAGACGAGGGGCAGGGCGGCAGCGGGGTCGGTGGGGGGCGGCAGCTCCAGGGTCTCGCTGGCCTGGCCGAGGGTGGACGTGAGGAGGGACTGGGCGTCGTCCATCGCGGTGGTCTGTCGATCGAGGGCCGAGAAGTCATCCTCGGCTTGGTCGGCCCGGCGGGTGAGGCTGACCAGTCGGCCCTGAAGTCTGTCCAGCTCGGCCTCGGCGCCGGAGACGCGCTGTTGGGCCTCGGCCTGCTGCTGCTGGCGGCGGCGCAGCAGCTCCTCTTTCTCGGCCTTGAGGTAGGCGAATTCCTTCTGGTAGGCCGCCTCCAGGGCGCCGCCCTCGGGGTTGGCCCAGGCGAGGGTGGCGATCAGCAGGGCGATCATGGCGGGCTCCCGGCGTCGGGATTGGGCAGCGTAAAGGCGCCGGTGCGCACGCCGTGGCGCAGGGTCTCAAAGAGGGTTTCGACGGCGTGCTGATCATCGCGGTCGGTGAAGGGGCGAAACACCCACTGTTCACCCTTGCGCTGGGCGGCGCCGACCTGCCCGCCGTCGGTGCGGTAGTAGAGGGCGACCATGCCCAGGCGGGCCACCTCGACCAGCACCTCGCCTTCGGGGAGGGGGATGATCTGCCGGTCGAGGGCGTTCTCGCGGCGCAGGCGGAGCTCATCTTCGGTGAAGGCCCAGAGGCGGGCCGCTCCGGTCTCTACGCTCAGATCGCCCTGATCGAGTTGGGCCTTGAGCTTGTCCAGCTCGGCGATGCGCTCGGCCTGGCGGTAGGGCAGGCCCTGGGCCACCTCGGCGCGGATGGCGGCGATCGAGGCGGCGAGCGCGGGGGCGAGGGGCGCGGTGCTGGCGCTGTGGGCGACCAGCTCGGCGCGACGGCCGGCCCCTTCGCCTTCGATCTGGGCGAGGCGCAGCTCTTCGCGGCGGAGCTGCACCTCGATCTCCAGCTTCTGTCCTTCCAGGGCGCGCAGGCGCCCCCGCAGCTCCTCCTTGTCGAACTGGACCTCATCGGCGAGGGTCTCGACCTCGCGCCGCAGGCGGGCGAGCTCGGCGGCGCGCGTGTCGACCGCCTCACCGGCCAGGGCAGGGAGGCCCAGGCCGAGAAGAAAAAACAGTGCGGGGGCGCGCATGGTCAGTTGGCCGCGAAGGTGGTCCAGCCGGCGGTCCAGTCGCCACCGGCGTCGAAGGCGCCGATGTGGTCGGCGGCAGTGAACCAGCTGTCCGACGGGGTGGTGCCGGCGCCCAGCAGCGGCGAGGAGCCCGTGGGGACGAGGTTGGGGGCGGTGGCGTTGCCCGGGTCGGTGAGGCCGAGGGAGGCGCCGGTCTCGTTGCTGCTGTCCATGCCGAAGACGTCTTCTTCGGTGCCGACCTCGGTCTCCTCGGCGTCTTCTTCGAAGGGGCTGGCGCAGGCGAGGTAGCTGCTGTTGATGCTGGCGGCGCCGCTGGCGAAGGCGTCGAAGGTGGCCTGATCGCGGATGGCGAGGCAGCCGACCGAGAAGTCCATGGCGGCGAGGCTGTGAATGGTGGGCTGGGAGCCGCGGCGCAGCACGAGACCGAAGTTGTCTTCGGCGACGGCGGTGGAGCCGACCAGGGTGAGGTTGGAGATGGTGGGGGCCGACGCGGGCGTGGCCGTGTGGTTGTCGGCGTTGCTGTCGGTCTCCATGCCGTGGTTGCCAGCGTCGCCGGCCTGGATGACGGCGGCGAACTGGATCTTGCCCTGGAAGCCGAGGTCCCAGTCGATGCCGTCGTCGCCGGGCTGGGTGATGAGCAGGTGCTTCACGCCGACGTTGCCGCCGAAGAACTCGATGCCGTCGTCGAGGTTGCGGTGGACCTGGATGTAGTCGATGGTGGTGCCGCTGCCGACGCCCTGCAGACCGAGGCCGTCGATCTCGTTGTCGGGGCTGATCTCGGTGCCGCCGAACTCGATGACCACATACTTGAGCACGCCGCTGTTGTCGGTGGGGTCGTCGCCGCCGTAGACGCCGGTGCCGCCTTCGCCCTCCGCCTCGCAGGGGCTGGCGCCGTCGGCGCAGGCGTTGATGGGGGCCTTGCCGTTCAGCACGAGTCCGCCCCAGTCGCCGCGGGCGCGGGAGCCGACGGGCTGATCGGAGGTGAAGCGGATGGGCGCCGAGGCGCTGCCCTCGGCCATGATCTTGGCGCCGCGGGTGACCACGAGGAAGCCGTTGGTGGCGCTCTCACCGTAGATGGTGGTGCCGGGCTCGATGGTCAGAGTGACGTCGCTGCTGTCGTCGCCGACGGTGACCGCGCTGCGAAGCAGCCAGGGCTTGTCGGCGGTGAGCGTGATGCTCTCGGTGATGGCGCCTTCGAGGATGCAGGCGCCGTTCTCTTCGACGCAGTCGGCCGAGCCATCCGATCCGTCGGTGCCATCCGTGGCGTCGGTGCCATCGGTGCCGTCGGAGCCGCTGGTGTCGTCATTCTTGCCGGAGCAGGCGATCAGGAGCGAGAGCAGGAGCGGGAGGGCGCGCATGGGAGGACCTGTGTCCTCGGGGGAGGGCGGGAGGGCCGCGGTCCGAGGTGCGCCTCGTTTTATGCGGGGTCCATGACAGGTTCGGTTCGGGTTCGCTGCGCTTGTGGGGCAACTCGATGGCAGATTTGCCACACTCTTCGCCGATCGCGGCGGGCAGGCCCGAAGCGGGGGGGTGAAGACGTCTGGGTCGGATCAGTAGACCTCGACCCGCCAGCGCTTTTCGCGGCGCAGTTGGGCGAAGAGGGCGCTCCAGTCGAGATCCCGGCGCTGGGCCGCCGTGGCGAGGGTGGCGACGATGCCCTCCTCCATGCCGCGCAGTCCGCAGAGGTAGACGGGTGCGTTGGGGCCCTGTAGACGGTCGAGGAGGGCGTCGGCCTGCTCGGCGATGCGGTGCTGAACATAGAGCCGACCCCCCTCTGGCGCCTGCTCCTCGCGAGACAGGGCGCAGATCATGTCGACCTGGTCGGCGTGGGCCCGCTGGATGGCCTGGAGCTCGTCACAGTAGAGGAGGTTGGCCTGTTGGGTGGTGCCGA
>JBEIQK010000475.1:0-5109 GCA_040376505.1 Alphaproteobacteria bacterium
GGCGCCTCGTCTGGGGGCCAGGTCGCAGGGCCCTGGGTGTGCTGCCCCCCCCCGATGAGCTGCGTCTGCTCTGCGCGGGCGGGGCCCTGGCGGGGCGCCTGATGGGGGCGCGGCGGGCCCGGCTCTGCGAGAACATCGGCCGGGCCTTTCCAAACAGCGCCCTCGCCTGGAGAGAGGCGGTGGCGGTGGAGGCCTTCGCGGCCCACTTCGCCAACCAGTATTTCTCGATGGCGGCGCCGAAGATCACGGCGGCGACGCTGCCTCTCTATCTGCAGATCGAGGGGCTCGACCGCCTGCGGGCGGCACAGGCCGGCGGGCGGGGCGTCGTGCTGATGCACCCCCACATGGGCCCGGCGCAGCTCCCCCTCCTGGCGCTCGGCCGCTTGAGCCTGCCGATGCATCAGGTCGGCGGCGGGCGCGTGGTGGCCGTCACCCTCTCGCCCACCGGCCGCTGGGCCGCCCAGACCCGCGCCCGCTTGGAGGCGGCGATGCCCGTGACCCTGCACGATGGCAAGGGCTTCTTGCGCCCGGTGCTGCGGGCCCTCGGCGGCGGTGCCGTGGTGATGACGGCCTGCGACGCCACGGGGGGCGGCGAGGAGCTCGGGCGGCGCCTGCCCCGCGTGGTGCTGGGCCATCGTTTCGCCATGCCGGTTGGCCCCGCGCGGCTCGCCCACCTCGCGGGCGCGCCCTTGCTGGGCATCTCCTGCTGGCCCAACCCGGATCCCAAGGGCCCGCTCTACCAGGCCCAGATCGAGGGGCCCTTCGCCCTTCCCGCTGGGCGCGCCGCGGCCCTGGAGGCCGGCGTTGACGCCGCCGCCGCCTTCCTCGAAGGCTGCCTGCGCCGCAGCCCTGGGCAGTGGCTCTTCTGGGATGGCTTCGCGCCGGGGGGGCTGCTGGGGGCGGTCGACTGAGGCTTCGAAGGCTTCGTGGTGTGGCTTTGGCAAAACCTTTCAGCCAGGGCCAGAGAGTCGATTAAGGGATGTATCGTTGAACCCCCCGATGGATGGAGCCCGAATGCGTCTCTGCTTGTTGTTCGCGCTGGCCTGCGCTCCTGCTGAAAAGGGCGCTGGTGACACCGGCAGCGTCGAGCCGGAGCGCCCCTCGGTGCTGGGCGTGGAGGGAGAGGCCGTCACCTGGACCCCGATCCTCACCGCCGACGACCGCCTCTCCGACCCGCGCGACCTGGGCTTTGACACCGATGGCAACCTCTGGGTGGCCAACCGCGAGGACGACCGCACCTTCATCGTCCTCGACCCGGGCACCGACGTCCAGGAGGTAGACCGCCGCAAGGATGGCTACGCCCTGCACTTCATGGAGGAGGTGGCGGCGCTCTCCTTCGAAGACGCCAGCGGGGCGGGGCCCTACGGCGGCGAATTCGGCTCCTGCGGCGAGTCCGAGAACACCTACAACGACTCCAGCCGGCCGAACAACTTCATGGGCCCGGTCCTGTGGACCACCAACCTCGATGTCTTCGCCAAGGAGAACCCCGAGGGCCTCGGCAGCCACCTCGACATGCAGCATGAGAGCCCGCTCTGCGTCGGCATCGCCTGGGAAAAAGACAACGTCTACTGGGTCTTTGACGGCGACAGCGGCACGCTGGTGCGCAACGACTTCCAGGCCGACCACGACGTCGGCATGGACGATCACAGCGATGGCGTGGTCTACCGCTACGCCGAGCCCACCCTCACCCGGGTGGAGGGCGCGCCGGGCCACATGGTCTTCGACCACACCTCCGGCATGCTCTACATCGCCGACACCGGCGCCGGGCGCATCCTGCGGGTCGACACGACGACCGGCCAGATGGGCGAGCCCCTGCGCTCGCAGATGGAGCGCATCGAGCTGTACGCCATGTGGGAGGGCGCCGCCTGGGAGGAGGTCGCCACCGGCTTCGATCGGCCCGGCGGCCTCGCGCTCGACGGCGACCGGCTGATCGTCGGCGAGTGGGGCACGGGGCTGCTCCACGAGCTCGACCTCGACGGCACCCTGCGCCAGACGCTGGACACCGGCGTGGGGTCCGAGGCCCTCTTCGGCATCGAGATCGGCCCCGACGGCCGGCTGTGGATCACCGAGACCGCCACACCTTCGGTGCTGCGCCTCGACGTGGCCTGCACCGACTGCTGATCAGGCCGGCCAGACCCAGCAGCGGTCGATCTGAATGAAGGCCCCCGGCGCGCCCGGGGCGTCGATCACCAGCTCGGCCTCGCCCGCCCGCAGGCGGTGGCGGGTGCTGGCCCCCCGGTAGCTCGACGAGACGGGCGCCACGGCGATGCCCTCGCTGGCGAAGCGGGCCCACTCGGGGCGAAAGCCTATGGTGACGGGGCCATCGGGGCCCGGATCGGCCTTGTCGAGGGGGGAGAGGCGCCCGTCGCGGCGCAGGCCGGGCAGGGTGTTGAGCGTGCCCACAAAGCGCGCCAGGGTCGCGTTCTTCGGCTCGCTGTACAGCTCGGCGGGGGGGCTCACCTGTTCCAGGCGCCCGCCCAGCATCACGCCGACCCGGTCGCTGATCGACAAGGCCTCTTCTTGATCGTGGGTGACCAGCAGCACGGTGAGGCCCTGCTCGCGGGCCAGCTCGGCGATGGTGCCGCGCAGCTCTTCGCGCAGGCCGGCGTCGAGGTTGGAGAGGGGCTCGTCGAGCAGCAGCACCTCGGGGTTGGCGACCAGGGCCCGGGCCAGGGCCACCCGCTGCTGCTGGCCGCCCGAGAGCATGTGCGGGTAGCGCTCGGCGAGGCCGTCGAGGCGCACCCGGGCGAGGATGGCCTTGGTCTTGCTGGCGGCGTCGGGATCTTTGCGCAGGGCCAAGGGGTAGGCCACGTTCTCGGCCACCGTGCGGTGGGGCCAGACGGCGTAGGACTGAAAGACCATGCCCAGGCGCCGATCCTCGGGGGGCACAAAGACCCCGGGGCCGGCCACCACCCGCCCGCCGATCGAGAGGGTGCCGCTGTCGGGGCGCTCCAGCCCCGCCACCATCCGCAGGGTGGTGGTCTTTCCGCAGCCCGACGGCCCGAGGAGCGTGAAGATCTCTCCCCGGCGCAGCGCGAGGTCGATGCCCTTGACGATGGCGTTGTCGCCGTAGGCTTTGGTGATCTGGTCGAGGGTGACGGTCATCAGAGCTGCCTCGGCCGGGTGAGGAGCAGGCCACCCGCCACCACGAGGGTGACGAGGAGGGCCAGGACGGCGGCCTGTTGGGGCGCGCCATAGGATTGGAGGCTGAAGAGGCGGGTGCCCAGCACCTCGGTGCGCGGCCCGCGCAGCAGCACCGAGAGCGTGACCTCGCAGAAGGCCGGCAAAAAGACCAGCACCCAGGCGGTGCGCAGCGAGGGGGCCAGCAGCGGAAGGGTGACGTCGCGCAGGGCCCCAAGCCAGCTCGCCCCAGCGATGCGGGCCCCCTCCTCCAAAGAGGGGTGCAGGCCTTGCAGCGCGGCCCGCGCCGAATCCAGCGGCAGGGCCAGCAGCTTCAAGCTGTAGGCGAGCAGCAGGAGCCACAGGGTGTCGGCGAGGCTCACCGTGATCGTCAGGCGCTCGGCCACGATCAGGCGCAGCTCCTGGGAGGTGCTGAGCAGCAAGCCCAAGGCCAGGACGGTGCCAGGCACGGCGTAGGGGGCGCGGGCCAGGGCGGCGAGGCCCTGGGCGAAGCGGCTCGGCGCCCGCTCGACGGTGTGGGCCAGCAGGGTGCCCACCGCCACCGTCGCCGTCGCCGCCGCCGCCGCGAGGCCCAGCGAGCGCAGCAGGGCCTCTTGGGTGGTCTCCTGGCCCGAGACGGTTTGCCAGTGGGAGAGGGTGAGGTTGTCGAGAGAGAGCCCTCCGCCGAGATCAGCGGCGAGGCTGGTCCACAGGATGGTGGCCACCGGCAGGCCCACGGCGAGGAAGAGGTAGAGGAGCACCGCCCCGGTGAGCAGGGGGCTCGCCGGCGCCGCCCCCTGGCGGTTGGTGCGGGCCGAGGTGAAGCTCCGGCCGCCCTGGGTGAGGCGGAGGAGGGCTGGCAGGCCCACGCCCACCGTGAGCAGACCGAGCGAGAGGGTGACGGCGAGCGGCCTCCCCGCGTCGGGGGCCAGCTCCAAGGCCTGGTAGATGCGGGTGGTCAGCACCGGAACCGGCTCGGCCGCCGCGCTGCTGAGCAGGTAGGGCACGCCAAAGCTCGCTGCCGCCGCGCTGCTCACAAAGCCGGCCGCCGCCAGGACCGCCGGGCTCAGCAGGGGCAGGGTCACGTCGCGCAGCACCCGACCGGGGCTGGCGCCGGCCACCTGGGCCGCCTCGGCGAGGGAGGGGTCGAGGCGGGCCACGGCGTCGCGCACGCCGAGAATCACGAAAGGGGAGAGGTGCAGGCCCATCACCCAGATCATGCCGCTGAGGCTGTAGATGTTCAGCGGCAGCAAGGGCCGCAGCAGGCCGGTGGTGGGGTTGCCGAGTGCGATCCACGCCAGCGTGGTGACATAGGGCGGGATGGCGTAGGGCAGCACGATGGCCGCCTCGAGACCAGCCGGCAGGCGCCCCCGGGCAAGGCCAAGTCCCAGGGGAACCCCCAGTCCCAGCGCGAGGAGCACGGCGCCGCCGGTGAAGAGCAGGGTGTTCCAGGCCGCCGGGCCTTCGGCCAGGGCCGCCTCGAAGCTGCCCACCTCGCGGCCGAGGAGCCCGAGGGGCAGCACCACGAAGAGGCCGAGCAGCAGCGCCACCCCGCCCAGGAGCAGGCTGCGGATCACCGCCCACCGCGCTGGAGCCGGGCCTTGAGCGCATCGGCGCCGGCGCCCATCTGGGCGAAGAAGTCGTCGGGCAGCGCGAAGAGGGCGATGTCGCCCAGCGCCGGGGCGCCGTTGGGCGGGGCGACCCCGGGGAAGGGCGAGTACATGCCGCCGCGCACGATGGCGGCCTGGGCCTCGGGCCCCATCAGATAGTCGGCGACGGCCTCGGCGAGGCGCGGATCGGGGCAGCCCTTGGCGATGGCCAGGGGCCCGGGAATGGCGATGGCGCCGTCTTCGGGGAAGATCGGGGTGGCCACGCCGGGCCGCAGCAGCAGGTTTTCGAGCAGGATGACGCCATAGGGCCGCTCGCCGGTCTCCAGGCGCCCGAGCACCGCCGAGTTGCCGCCCGAGGCCACCCAGCCATTGGCCCGCA
>JBEIQK010000735.1:0-3303 GCA_040376505.1 Alphaproteobacteria bacterium
GCGTAAACAGAATGGTCGCGGCCTCCCAGGGCGAGCCCAGCGCGAGGAGCAACAACACGAACACGCCGGCCACGGCGATGGCCACGGCCGACCACAGCGCCGCTGCCGCCCGCTCCTGGCTCTCGACCCGCCCGCCGACGTCGAGGAAGGTGCCCGTCGGCAGGTCGAGGTCGGCGAGGCGCACCTTCACCTCATCGGCCACGGTGCCCAGGTCGCGCCCCACCACCGCGCCCTCCACGGCGATTCGGCGGCTCCCCGCCTCCCGCTTGATGGTGCCGGGCCCCACGGTCTGCTCGATGGTGGCCAGCTTTCCGAGGGGGATGCGGGTCCCGTCATGGCCATCGACGAGGAGCGAGCGGAGCGCCCCGATGTCGCTCCGCCGATCGTCGGGCAGGCGCACGACGAGGTCGTGGTGGCGCTGTCCTACGCGGATCTCGCTCAAGGTCTCGCCCACGAGACCCACGCGGAGGGCCCGCACCACGTCGCCGGGGGTGAGTCCGGCCCGGCCCGCCGCCGCACGGTCTACCGCGATGCGGATCTGGGGCAGGCCGGTGAGCGCCTCCACCCGCAGGTCGGTGAGCCCCTCGACCGTCGCCACCCGGTCGCGCACCTCCTCGCCCAGGCGGGCCAGCGCGTCGAGGTCGGGTCCAAAGACCCGGATGGAGAGGTCGGCGGGGGTGCCGCCCAGGCCCTCGTCGATGCGCATCCCCAGCGGGGTGGTCACCGTCGCGCCAACCCCGGAGACGCCCTCGAGGCGGGTGCGCACATCAGCCTCGATCTCTTCGAGGGGGCGGTCCCGGTCGGTGCGCAGGAGCACCAACACGTCGGAGATGGTGTGGGGCATCGGGTCCTCGGTCCGCTCGGCCCGCCCGGTGCGGCGAGACACCTCCACCACCTCGGGCACGAGCCGGAGCTGATCTTCGACCCGGTGGTTCAGGCGGTCGACCTCGTCGAGGCTGGCTTCGGCGGGCAGGAAGGTCTGCACCAGGAAGGCGCCTTCGTCCAACTCGGGCATGAAGTCCCGGCCGAGGGTCGTGCCCAACCAAAGGCCGGGCAGGCCCAGCACCAGCGAGGCCAGCAGCACCCGCGCCGGGTGGCGAAGGCCGGCGTCGAGGGCCGGGGCGTAGGCGCGCTTCACCCAGCGGATGAGCGCGGTGTCGCCCTCTTCACCCTCCGCGCGGCGCCGGAGCAGGTGGGCCGCCGCCAAGGGGGTCACCGTGAGGGCCAGGGCCAGCGCGGCCGTCATGCAGGCGATCACCGCCGCGGCCAGGGGCCGGTAGGTCTTTCCTTCCAGCCCATGCATGGCGAAGAGCGGCAGAAAGACCACCACCACGATCATCGTCGCGAAGGCGATGGGCCGGCCCACCTCAATCGCCGCCTCTCGTGCGGCGCGGCGGTGGTCTTCGGCCAGGCCGCCGCGCATCCGATGCAGGATGTTCTCGACGACGATGATCGAAGCGTCCACCAGCAGGCCCACGGCGATGGCGAGGCCGCCGAGGGTCATGGTGTTGAATCCAACCCCCGCCTCGGCGAGCAGCAGCCCCGACAGGGCCACCGACAGGGGGATGGAGAGGGTGACAACCGCGGCGGCGCGCGCATCGCCGAGGAGCGCAAACAGCACCACCACGACAAAGAGGGCACCCAACAGCACGGCCCGGGCGACCCCGCCCAGGGCACCTTCGACCAGCACTGACTGGTCATACACCACCTGCACGTGGACCCCCGGCGGCAGGGTGGCCTCGATGTCGGCCAGCGCCGCGCGCAGCCCCGCGGCCACCGTCACGGTGTCGGCGCCGAACTGCTTGGAGACGCGGCAAGAGACCACCTCGCCGTCGAGGCGGTGGGCGATGCCGCGGCGCACCGCCGGGCCCTCCACCACGTTGGCCACATCCCCGAGGAGGACGGGGGTGCCCCCTCGCACGGCGACCACGGCGGTGCGCAGGTCCTCGATGGTCAGCACCTGCCCCACCGCCCGCACCGTCCACTCCACCGAGCCCTCGGTGACCAGCCCGCCGGCGCCGTTCTGGTTGGCGCCCTCCGCGGCGTGCAGCACCTCATCGAGGCTCACCGCCCGGGCGGTCATGCGTTCGGGGTCCAGCTGCACCTGGTACTCGCGGAGGTAGCCGCCGAGCCGCTCCACCGCCGCCACCCCGGGCGCCGCGAGGAGGCGGTTCTTCACTTCGAACTCGGCCAGATCCCGCAGGGTCATGAGGTCGACCGTCCCCGGCTCCGCCTCCAGGGTGAATTCGAAGATCTCGTTGAGTCGGCCCGACAGGCTCGACAGCAAGGGTGGCTCTGTGTCTGGCGGAAGCGCGACCGACGCGATCCTCTCGGCGACGAGCTGGCGGGCGCGCTGGTAGTCCGCGTCGGCCTCAAACTCGATCGAGACCGAGGCCACGCCCAGGGTGCTCGTGCTGCGGATGCGCCGCACGTCGGGCAGTCCGCCCAGGGCGACCTCCATCGGCACGGTGATGGCGGCCTCCAGCTCCTCGGCGCCCATCGCCGAATTCTGAACGATGACGCTGAAGATGGGCGTGGAGAGGTCAGGGAAGACGTCGCGATTCAAGGAGCGCAGCGCGTCCACGCCGAAGAGGGTCCCGGCGAGGAGCCCGATGAACACCAGCAAGGGACGCGCGAAGGAGGCCCGGACGATGCGGGCCACAAGGCCAGGGGCGGTGGGTTCAGTGGTCATGGTGACCCCCTCCGCCGCCCTGGCGCTTCTCGGCTTCGGCCTTGAGGAGGAAGGCGCCGTCGAGCACCACGGCCTCGCCGGCCGAGAGCCCGGAGAGGATCTCCACGGCGGACCCGAGGTCTCGACCGCGGCCGACGGGGCGGATCTGGTAGACATCCTCGCTGTCGGGCACAAAGACCACCCAACCCCCGCCGAGGCGCTGGAGCGCTGCCGCAGGAATCGTCACCACCGGTTCCCCCGAGGCGGCGGCGTCGACGGCGGCGGTCGCGGCCATGCCGGGTCGCAGGCGCGGATCGGGCGCGAGGTCAAGGCGAACCGAGACGGTGCGGGAGGTCACGTCGACCTCGCCGCCAATCCGGGAGACCGCGCCCGAGAAGGTGGCGCCGGGGAGGGCGGAGAGCGTGACGTCAGCGTGCCCGCCGCTCAACAGCCGCACCGCGTCGCGCTCGAAGGCGTGGGCCGGACACGGATGACTTCAGTGCGGTATGCTCCACGCCGTTTTCTTTACCTGGCGAAATGCAGTGTGAGACCAAATCCTTGGTGTACAAAGTCATACTAAAAACGAATATTACCGAATCTGAGATTTGGTGACAGGTCAACCCAATCTTCGA
>JBEIQK010000679.1:0-3663 GCA_040376505.1 Alphaproteobacteria bacterium
GCCCGGCCACCTGGGCATCAGCGCCGAGTACCTCAAGAACGAAGGCGGGCTCGCGCTGATCGGCGGGGTCCTCGCCTTGCTGGCTGCGCCGCGCGGCCGGGGCGACTGGCTCGGCGCGGCGGCGTTGGTGGGGCTCGCCGGGCTCTGTCACAAGGTGATGGGCGGCCTCGGGCTGGGGCTCCTGGTGGGCGCGGCCTGGGGGCAGCGGGGCGCGCCGGGGCTGCGGCGCTCCTGGCTCGCGGTGGGGCTGCTCCTCCCGCTGGTTCTCACGCTGGTGCGCCCCGAGGATCTGCTGCGCAGCGGAGAGATCGCCGGGGGCGACCGCATCGCCGTGCTGATGGGAGGGCGGCTCCCCTCTGTTCAACTTGCGGAGGTCCTGCTCACCCACCTTTGTCCCCTCGGCCTTGGGCTGCTCCTCTACCGGCGGCCGGCGCTGCGCGGGCTGGGCCTGCCCCTGCTGGGCTTCGCCTTGCTCTGCACCGCGCCGGGGCTGCCCTTTGGCTTCGATCTCACCGCCTGGCGGCTGCTCTTGATGGGCACGATCCCTCTCGCCTTTGGCCTTGGCGCGATGGGGGCGGGTCGGCCGCGCCTCGCCCTGGCGCTGGGCCTCGGGATGGCCCTCGTGGCCCCCGGCAGCGTGGCCAGTCAGGCGGCCCGAGAGCCCGACTACGAAGGCTGGGCGCCGCTCCTCGACGTGATTCGGGCTGCAGTGCCGGCCGAGGACCGTCTGATCGCCCACCGGGGGCTCTGCGGCTACCTCTGGGCGGCCGGGGGCCGGCGCTGTGAGAACTTTGCCCCCCAGGGCGATCCCGCGGGCTGGTGGCGGGTGGTCTATGGCTTCGGCGAGGAGCGGCTCTTCGACCCCGAGGCCCCGCCGCCGCTGGCCCTGCGGCCCGGCTACACCCTGATCACCGAGGCCGCCTGGCGCCGCTTCGTCGCCGCCTCGGGGGGGCGTTACGCCCTCACCTCCGACCCCCGCAACCCCTACGAGGCCCGTCCGGCCTATGTCTACGGCCCCTCCGCTCCCCCTTAGCGGGCGCCATGTCCGGGTGCTCTACACCACCCGGTACCGGGAGGGGGGCCCGCACCTCGCCCAGGCGGCCCGCACCCTGGCCCAGGAGAAGGCGGCCGCGGGCGCGCGGGTGAGCCTGCGGCCGGTGGAGACCAAGCGGGCCCTGGTCGAGGCCTTGTGTACAGACCGGCGGCCGATCGACGAGCTGCACCTGATCACCCACAGCGGCATGTACGGGCCGATGTTTGGCACCACGGCGATGCCGGAACAGATGAGCCCCTTTGAGTGGCGCGCGCTGTCGCTTCCCTTCTCGCCGGGCGGCGAGGCCTTCTTTCACGCCTGTCGCTCGGGGCGCTGGTTTGCGCCCTTCTTCGCCCGCACCTTTGGCGTGCCCACAAGCGGCCACCACTGGTACACCACCCTCAGTCAGTCGCCCGACCGGTTTGTGTGGGCCCATCCGGCTCTGTTCAGCGACGCACCCCTCTATGTGGTGGGTCAGCGCGGCCGGCGCTCCCATGGCAGCCCTGGCGCCTTGGGCAAGCACCTGGGCCTGCTGCCGCCGACCCCGATGGTGCGGCATCTGCCGGCCCCAGGGCTGGAGGGTGCGGCCTACGATCGTGTGGCGGCGGCCTATGACGCGACCTTCACCGACATCCGCGTGCGCGGACCGGAGTGGGCCTGGCTCTCAGCGCGGGTGCCGCCGGGGGCGCGGCTGCTGGACCTGGGCTGTGGCACGGGCGCCCTGCTGCGCGCCCTGGAGGATCGCAGCGTGGACGGCGTCGGCGCCGATGTCTCTGCGGCGATGCTGGAGCAGGCTCGGCGCCGCCGGCCGGGCGGCTCTTTTGTTCACCTGGACGGGCCCACCCTCCCCCTGCCCGATCGGAGCCTGGACCTCGTCGTGTCGCTGCTGAGTTGGCGCTACGTCGACTGGGACCCGATGCTGGCCGAGGTGGCGCGGGTGCTGCGCCCGGGCGGCCGCCTGCTGGTGGTCGACATGGTCGCGAGCCCGGCCGCGCTCTCGGAGGGGCCGCGGGTGCTGGCCCATCGCCTGCGGGCCCTGCGCACCGAGCGGCGTTTTCCGGGCTTCGCTGCCGCCCGCGATCGGATGGTGAACGATCCGGACTGGGCCCGACTCTTGACCTACAACCCGATCCGCGCCGAGCACGAGTACCGCTGGTTCTTCGGCAGCCGCTTCCCCGAAGGCCGGATGGATGTGTTGGACCTCGGCCGACACAGCCGGGTGCTGGCCTTTGACTCGGGGCCCCTGTCGGCGCGCTGGTTTCCGCCCCAGAGCTACCCATGAGGCTGGGCGTGCTCGACTGGGGCATCGGCGGCCTCTTCGCGGCGCGACGGGTGCTCGAAAAGGCGCCGGGCACCGAGCTCCTCTACCTCTCTGACGCCGGAAACCTGCCCTACGGCCGGCAGTCGGCGCCCCAGTTGCGGCGCTCGGTCGAAAGCGCCCTCGGCTTCCTCGTCGAGCAGGGCGCCACCGAGCTCCTCGTGGCCTGCCACGCCGCCAGCACGGTGCTGCCGGGGCTCCGCCTGGGGTGGCCGGTGCATGGCGTGATCGACGCCAGCGGCCTCCCCACGGCGCGGCTGACCTTGGTGATCGGCGGCCAGCGCACCATCCGATCGGGGGCCTGGCGACGGGCGCTTGCCGGCCGCGCGGTGCTTCAGCGGGTGGCCCAGCCCCTCTCCGCCCATGTGGAGGCCGGCCGCAGCGCCGACTCGGCCTGCAAGGCCGACCTCGACCGCATCCTGGCGCCGGCCCACGGGGCCACCGGCGTGGTGCTGGCCTGCACCCACTACGCCGCCCTGGCCGAGGCGATCGCCGAGCGGATGCCGGGGGCCTGGGTGGTCGATCCGGCGATGGGGGTGGTCGATCGCCTCCTGGACGGTCTGCCGGCGGGGGTCGACCGCCCCGCGCCGCGCTTCTTCACCACCGGCGCCCCCCAGGCGATGGTCGAGGTCGCCGACAAGGCGCTGGGCATGCGCCTCTCCGCGGTGGAGAAGGTTGTTTTGCCCACCCGGTGAGCCTGCCGTGTCCATCCCCTGGAACCCTGGAGCCCCGATGACCCGGACCCTCGCTCGCCTGCTTCTCCTCCCCCTCACCCTGGGCGCCTGCGCCGGGAAGGCCGATGACACCGGCGCCATCGACACCGGCGGCTCCGGCGGCGACGACACGGCCTCGGCGGATGGGCTGCGCACCCTGGCCAACTGTGGCGGCTCGATCGGCAGCGGCGTGCCCGAGCCCTTCGCCTCCTGGTTTGACTGTGTCGACATCGCGGTGGACGGTGACAATCTGCTCTTTCAGTCGGTGGGCCTGCCGCCCCACAAGAGCCCCTACTACCCCGAAGATGACCCCAACTACGAGGCCTTCGACACCCGCACGGGCGATCACTACAAGAACCCCAACGAGCTGTCGAGCCAGGTGCTGACCCTCTCGATTCCGCAAAACCCGACCCCCAAAGGCATCACCATCACCGCGGACATGGTCAACGTCTCGGCCGGCGACAGCACCGAGGAGTACCACGCCGAGGTGCAGGGCATGGGCCTCGACGGCACCAATCTGTTCACAGGGACCGCGGCGCCGGGCGACGACATCAGCGCCGAGGAGTACACCTTTGATCTATGGGAGGGCCACCCCCAGA
>JBEIQK010000128.1:0-11543 GCA_040376505.1 Alphaproteobacteria bacterium
CGATACTCCTTCGCTCTCTCAGGATCGAGAGACAGTTCGAACTGCCTGTTCCAGTCGAAGGCGTAGCGAGCTCGGCTGAGTTCGTCGTCGCGATCGCGGGCTCCCGGGCGGTGGCGGGCAATATCGGCTGCATGGGCGGCGGCCATCTCCCGCACCTGCTGGGTGATCTCCATCGAGCAGACCTTCGGGCCGCACATCGAGCAGAAGTGGGCCGTCTTGGCGACTTCGGCCGGCAGGGTCTCGTCGTGGTAGGCGCGGGCGGTCTCGGGGTCGAGGGCGAGGTTGAACTGGTCCTGCCAGCGGAACTCGAAGCGGGCCTTGGAGAGGGCGTCGTCGCGGTGGCGCGCGCCGGGGTGGCCCTTGGCGAGATCGGCGGCGTGGGCGGCGATCTTGTAGGCGATCAGGCCCTGCTTGACGTCGTCGCGGTTGGGCAGGCCGAGGTGCTCTTTGGGGGTGACGTAGCAGAGCATCGCGGTGCCGGCGGTGCCGATGATGGCGGCGCCGATGGCCGAGGCGATGTGGTCGTAGCCGGGGCAGAAGTCGGTGACGAGGGGGCCCAGCGTGTAGAAGGGGGCCTCGAAGCAGTGCTTGAGCTGCTCATCCATGTTCTGCTGGATCTTGTGGATGGGCACGTGGCCCGGCCCTTCGATCATCACCTGGACGTCGTGCTCCCAGGCGAGCTTGGTGAGCTCGCCGAGCGCGCGGAGCTCGCCGAACTGGGCCTCGTCGTTGGCGTCGGCGATGCAGCCGGGGCGCAGGCCGTCGCCGAGCGAGAAGGTGACGTCGTACTTGGCGAGCAGCGCGCAGATGCGGTCGAAGTTCTCGTAGAGGAAGTTCTCTTTGTGGTGGGCGAGGCACCAGCGCGCCATGATGCTGCCGCCGCGCGAGACGATGCCGGTGACGCGCTTGGCGGTCATCGGCACATGGCGCAGCAAGACGCCGGCGTGAACGGTGAAGTAGTCCACCCCCTGCTCACACTGCTCTTCGAGCACGTCGAGGTAGAGGTTGATGTCGAGCTTCTCGGCCCGACCGTTCACGCGCTCCAGCGCCTGGTAGATGGGCACGGTGCCGATGGGCACGGGCGAATTGCGCAGGATGGCGAGGCGGGTCTCGGAGATGCGCGTGCCGGTGCTGAGGTCCATCACCGTGTCGGCGCCCCACTGCAGGCTCCAGCGCAGCTTCTCCACCTCCTCGTCGAGGGAGGAGTGCACGGCGGAGTTGCCGATGTTGGCGTTGACCTTCACCAGGAAGCCGCGGCCGATGATCATCGGCTCCACTTCGGTGTGGCGCTTGTTGGCCGGAATGACGGCCCGGCCGGCGGCGACCTCGGCGCGCACATACTCGGGGGTGACGCCCTCGCGGATGGCGATGAAGCGCATCTCCTCGGTGATCTGGCCCTTGCGCGCGTAGTGGAGCTGGCTGAAGTTGGTGTCGCCGCGGGCTTCGCGGGCGGCGATCCAGGGGGCGCGGAGGCGGGGCAGGGCGCCGATGGGGGCCTGGGGGCCGCTGCTGTCGTAGAGGCGTACGACCTCGCCATTGGTGAGGCGTACCTCTTGAAAGGGCACCTCCAGGTCGCCGACCACAACACGCGACCGGCCAGCGTCGCTGGCCTTGTTCACCCGGGACATTCCGAACCCTCCGATGGGCGCGGGCCCTAACCCGCGACGGGGCCAGGTCCAGGGTGGGATGGCTGCCGGGAGGGCCGCCGCCTAGTCGCGGAGCTGGTCGTTGGTGAAGTAGCCCATGCCCTCTTTGGGGCGCAGGGGGCTGGCGCGGTTGGCGAAGACCTGACCGCGGATGAGCCCGGCGAGGAGCTGCCGCCCGCTGGGGCCGTGGCGGATCCAGCGCTTGTTGACGATGGCCAGGATGGCCTCGTCGCTCGCCGCGGCGTCGACGCCGGCGATGCGGCGGACGACCTCGTCGAGGTAGGGGGCGGCCTCGGCGCCATAGGGCACCTGGGCTTCTTCAAAGACGTCGGTGAGCCAGTCGAGGTATGCAGCAGCCATGGGGGCGCCGTATCGCGAGGGTGGCGGTGCTGGCAAGGCGCGTCGGCGGGGGCTCAGTCGTCGGTCTGGTGGGCCCGGGAGTCCACGACCTTGCCGTACCGATCGTAGATCGTGGCTTGATCGGCCTTGTTGTTCCAGATGGGCGTGACCTGGCCCAGGTAGATGGCGAGCTGCTGGTCGGGATCTTCCTGCTTTTCGCCGCGGCCGGAGTGGATCTTCACGGTGTTGCCGGGTGGCAGCAGCAGGGCGGGCAGCTCCCAGCTTTTGCCGCTGGCGTCGGCGAGGCGGAAGCCGGCCAGATCGACCGGGCGGGTGCTCACGTTGCAGACGCGCAGGTACTCGCCGTTGATGTTCTCGCGGTCGTCCCCATCGGCGTTGGCGTGAAAGCTGGTGATGTGCAGATCGCCCTTGTAGCTGTCGTGGCTCCAGATGCCGCGGCTGGCGCTGCGGGCGGTGTCCTGGGCGGTGATCAGCGGGGCGGGATCGGTGCTGTCGGGGGGGATGATGAAGAGGTGGCCAAAGCCCCGCTCGAGGAGGGCCGTGGACAGATCCACCTCGCCCACCCGCACGCCGGCGACGAGGCGGCCGTAGCCGTCGCGCTCGGTGGCGCCGTAGATCAGCGTGACCTCGCGGTTGAGCACCAGCTCCTTGGTGAGCTCGCGGGCCTCCACGGCGTAGTGCTCGGGAGGCTTCATCTCGGGGGTGTTCACCCAGCGCAGGCGAACGCGATCGCCGGTGTCGAGGGTGAAGGTGTCGCCGTCGTAGACGCTGACCACCTTGGCCTTGGCGGGCGGGGGCGCTGCCAAACCCAACGCGCCCATCAGGGCGCTGGCGAGGAACCACATCGTGCTGCTCCGGGGGCGGGTGCCGGGCCCGCCCGGGGGGAGTCTACCCGACCGGAGCCCGGGGCGCTCAGCGGCCGGCCTTGGCGCGGCGATCGAGGCGGGCGGCCTGCCAGAGGAGGTAGACGTCGTCGGGCTGCAGGCGAGCGGCGGCGAAGGCGGCGTCTCGGGCGGGGCCGAGCTGGCCGCGGGCCTCCAGCACGACGGCCTGGGTGTCGCGGTACTGCGAGCGGTTGGGGCCCTCTTTCAAGGCGGTGTCAATGCGGAGCTGGGCGGCGTCGAGCTCCTGGTGGGCGAGCGCCCGGTACCAGGCCTCACAATTGGCCGCGCTGGCCGGGTCGGGGGCCTTGGTGCAGTCGCGGGCCTCGCCGGTGGCGCGCAGGGCGGCGGCGCGGGCGGGATCACCGACCTGCCAGTAGGCGGCGGCCAGGAAGTCGAAGGGCAGGTCTTCGGGGTGCAGGCGGGCCTCGAAGCGGGCGAGATCGGCGCGGAGCAGGGCCACGTCGGGGCCGCCTTGCACGACGAGGGCGTAGAGCCAGGGGGCCACGCCGCCATTGGGGTACAGCTCGAGCAGGCGGCGCAGGTGGGTGAGGCTGGCGTAGGTGTCGCCCTCCTCGGCGGCGATCCAGGCGCGGCGGAGGAGGTGGCCGTCGGGGTTCTCCTCTTTGCGGTTGGCGGTGAGGAGGGCGGCGCGGGCGCCCGTGGGGTCGCCCTGGGCCCGGCGGATGTCGGCGAGGGCCACCCAGGCCTCTCCGGCCTCGGGGCGGGCGGCGGCGGCGGCCTCGGCGAGGGTGCGGGCCTGATCGGCGCGGCCGGCGAGCCACAGGCTGTTGGTGGCGGCGATGATCTCGCCGTGGTCGACCAGCTCGGCGGGAGAGAGGCCCAGGCTCAGGGTAAGCGCGGCCTCCAGCTCGCCCTGGTCGCGGCGGAGGCGCACCTCCATCACGGTGGCGTCGAGATCCTCGGGGTGGTCGGCCCGCCAGCGGGTGAGGGTGGACAGCGCCTCGGCGTCGCGATCGAGATCGGCGAGGATCTCCACGCGGCGGTGCACCTCATCGGGGGTGCGGGCGCCCTTGGTCTGCTCCAAGCCCCAGTCGTGCAGGTCGTGCAGGGCGGGCTTGCCTTCGGAGGGCACCAGGGCGAACTTGCGGCCGACATAGTCGATGATGACGCGGTGATCGGCCAGGACCTCGTACCCGACGAGGCCGGTCATCTGGCTGGGGCCGATGGCGCTGCGGCCGGGCTTGTAGTTGATCCAGCGGGCGGTGAAGGGGCCGTCGAGGGTCTGACCGCCGAGCTCGACGCGCTGGACCTTTACGCGGCGGGTGGGAGTGATGAAGTTGGCGAGGGGCACCTCGCTGTCGGCGCCGACGCCGAGCATCAGCTCGACGCCCTCCGTGGCGGCGGGCAGGAGCGGATCGAAGGTGCGGCCGCTGAGCACGAGGCCCCGGGCGCCGGTGTCGACCTCCAGGTAGGTGCCGAGCGCCGGGCTGTCGGCCGTGGCGCCCGTCTGAAGGTGGATGGGAACACCGGCGTGGGCGCCGTTGTAGAAGAGGGGGGTGGCGGTGTCGGGCAGGAGGACGGCGCCGGGGCGGGCCAGGGTGAGGGTGCCGGCGGGGTAGTCCACGACGAGGGTGAACTGCGACCAGACGTCGTTGCCGAGGATGCCGGCGATCGGGATGGGGCCGACCGTCTCGGGCACGCCGGCCACGCCGACGGCGAAGCGCTGGGGGCGAAGGGTGAAGCCGCCGACCTGCAGGGAGGCGACCTCGGCCTCGCGCCAGGGGGTGGAGCCGCCCACGCCGACCAGCATGCCGCCGGTGGCGACGGCCTCGATCTTCATGGCGTCGGCCACCGACTGGGAGAGGGCGGAAACCGCGGCGCCGGTGTCGACCAGAAAGAGCCGGCTCTTGCCGTCGGGCAGGGTGGCCTCGACGAAGACCTTGTCGGCCTCGGCGCTCATCCGCCACAGCTTGAGGCTCTCCTGCCGCGGCCCTTCGAGCTGAAACAGCCCTTCGGGGGGCTTGCGCGGCGCGCAGGCGAGGAGGGCGAGCAGGAAGGGCAGGAGGGGCTTGGCCAAGAGGGCTCCGAAGTCTGCCAGCGCGGCAGCGGGAGCCGTCTATCCGGGCGGCAGGGTGAGCACGGGGGCGCCCGAGGCGTCGGCGCAGGTGATGGCGCCGTCGGCGGCGGGCCCGCAGGAGAGGGTCAGCGGGCCGGTGATGGCGAGGGGGGCGCTCACCTTGGCCTTGCCGACGATCTTGGCGCTGAGCGTGTAGTCGCCGGCGGGGATGGCGGCGGTGGCGCTGGGATCGGCGTTGAGGAGGCGGTTGCCGGCGGCGTCTTCCAGGCGGATCCACTGCAGGGTGTCGTCGCTTCGCCCGATGGTCACGGCGTGGCCGGCGGCGGCGGGGCTGGGGGCGGGCGCTGCGGCGACCGGCGCGGTGGCGGGGGCGGTGCCCTCGTCGAGGTAGAAGTACAGGGCCACGCCGCCCACTGCGACGAGCAGGCCGCCGAGCACGACGACGAGGAGAAAGACTGCGACCAACATCATCGAGCTGCTGCGCGGGGCCTCGGCCGCCGGTGGGGCCGGCGGCTCCACCCCGGCAGCGGGGAGCGGGGCGGTCCAGGCTTCGGTAGGCACGGGCGCGCTGCGGGGGCGCTCGGCCGGCGGGGCGGGCTCGGCCACCCGCTGGGGGGCCTCGACCTTGGCGGGGGGCGGCGGGCTGGCGGCGAGGTTGCGCGCGGGGGCGGCGGCGACGGGCTGAACCTGGGAAGAGGCGGGGTCGGGCAGGGAGGGGCGGGGTGCGGGGGCGTTGGGGTCGGCGGTGCGCCCTTCGCCGGCGCCGAGGGCCACAAAGAGGCGCGAGCCGGACAGCGCGCCGTCGGAGCCCTTGCCGTAGACCTCTTCGGCGACCCGGGCGACGGTGCTGGTGGCGAAGGAGTCGAGCCCGTGGCCGTTGGCCTGATCGGCGAAGGCGCGGAGCAGGGGGATGATCTGCGAGGCGGTGAGCCGCATCTCGGGCTCGGCGGCGGTGATGCGGGTGAGCGTTTGCCGCAGCGAGTCTTCCCAGTCCTTGTTGGGCAGGCCGAGGTTGTCGAGCCGGGCGATCAGGTCGGCCAGGGTGTTGTCGTGATCGGCGCGCTCGAGGGGGAGGAGGGGCAGCAGCTCGCCGCGCAGCATCTCCAGGAGCACGAGGCCCAGGGCGTAGATGTCGGAGGGGTGATCGCCGCGATCGCCGACCCGCCGCTCGGGCGACATGTACTTCATGCTGCCGAAGCGCAGCACGCCGGTGCGGGCGAGGCGGGCCTCGTGGTTGAAGCGGGCGGTGCCGAAGTCCAGCACTTTCACGTCGCCCTCGACGCTCACCATCACGTTGCTGGGCTTGACGTCGCGGTGGACGACCCGCAGGGCCTCGGCCCGGCCGTAGGGGGCCTTGAAGTAGGCGGCCTCCAGGGCGCTGGCGGTGTCGTGGGCGATTTTGTAGGCGGCCCGCGGGGGGATGCGCTCGCCGCGGGCGGCCAGCTTCTCGATGAGCTGCTTGAGGTCGACGCCGTCAACAAACTCCATGACGATGGCGGGCTGGCCGTCGATCTCGGCCATCGCCTCGACCCGCAGGATGTTGCGGTGGTGCAGGCGGGCGAGGAGGCGCGCCTCGTCGCGGGTTCGATCGAGCAGCTCGCTCGACTCGCTCCACTGCTCCTTCAAGACCTTGACGGCGACGATGCGGCCGATGCCGTCCTGGCCAGAGGCCTCGGCGAGGTAGACGCGAGCGAAGGTGCCGGCGCTGCGCTCCTGGAGCAGGGTCAGCTCGTATTGGCGGGCGCTCATGAGGGCCGTGGGTCCTCGACGGGGAAGGTGAGGGGGCCGTGCAGGGGGCGGGCCGCGTGGCGCGGCGCCGAGGAGCGGGGCCGCGGAGCGCCGCGCGGGGAAGCGAGGCGGAGGAAGTGTATCATGCCGGCCGCCCGGGCCGCCGCCCGGCCTCCCCGCGGGAAAGGCCTTGCGCGGTCTGCGCCCGGTGTGGTTAAAGGGGCCATCAGGAGGTCGGTATGCCCAGGACCAGTCATGGCGCTGTTGCCGGATCGTCGCGCGGCGCAGGCTTGATCGGCCACGGCCGCAGCGCCTCATTCGCCGGTATTGTGCTCCTCATCGCGCTCTCCGGCTGCGGGAAGATCCAGGAGCTGCTGGGGGGTGGCGAGAAGGCGGCGGCGGCGGCCGAGGCCAAGCTCAAGGCCGGCGACATCCCGGGTGCGGCCGATGGCTATGGCGAAGCGGCGAAGAAGAGCGCCACCGCTGTTTCTGTGGCGACCGGTGCCGCCTACACGGCCCTGCTGGCCGGCGATGCGGACGGCGCCGACAAGCTCCTCGCCGGGGCCGAGGCCAAGGCGGGCGAGAAGCTCGGCGAGATCAAGATGCGCCGGGCCCTGGTGGCTCTGCACAAGGGCGACCTCGACAATGTGCGCGCCCACGCCGAGGCGAGCGGCCTGGCCGTGGGCAAGCTCCTGGCGGCCGAAGTGGCCCTGGCCGATGGCGAGCGCGACGAGGCCAAGGGCCTGCTCACGGCGGTCTCCGGCGAGGCGGGCGCGGTGGGAGACACGGCCTCCCAGTACCTCTCCCTCATCGACGATGCCGATCCCAGCGTGGCTGGCCTCTCCGAAGCCCAGGCGCTCTGGGCGCTCGGGGCCCGCAAGGTGGCGGTCAAGTCGGCCGAGGATCTCGTGAAGGGCCTGCCCGACTCCCGCACCGATCGCGAAGAGCTGCTGCTCATCTGGGCGGGGCGGGCGGCCTCGGTGCAAGAGCCCGAGGTGGCGCGCTCGCTGCTGGAGTCGGCGATCTTCCCGCCCGAGGGACAGGCCTGGCGCAAGGTGGCGACCCTGGGGGTCATCGCGGCGGCCGAAGGCAACGGCGCTGAGGCGGTCAAGCTGCTCGGGCAGCTCGAAGGCACGGCTCCGGCAGATGGTCTGGCCGACGCCAAGGCCACGGCGGCCTTCCTCCTCGCCAAGACCGACGCGGAGTCGGCCAAGGCGCTGGCCAGCCCCTACAGCTCCAACGCGGCGGCGCGGGCCTTGGAAGAGGCGGGCGATCTGGAGGGTGCGAAGAATTCCAGCGTGGAGGGTGTCTACGCCTCGTACCTGAAGTCGGGAGGCTGAAGACATGCGTGGAATCTTCGCAGGGCTGCTGATCGCGCTGCTGGGCGTGAGCCCGGTCGCGATGGCCAAAGACGGCGAGAGCGAGGGCGTCAACATCAAGGTCAAGGTGCTCGACCTCGAGGGCAACGCGATCCCCACTGCGGTGGTGCGGCACCCCGACGAGGCCGACCGCCATCGGGTGAACTCGCTCACCGGCGAGTGGAACGCCTCGGTGCTCTACCTGCCGGATGGCAGCGAGCTCATCTTCACGCCGGGCATGCAGGTCCGCTTTGAAGTCTCGGCGCCCGGCTACATGACCAAGATCATCTCGTACGACATCCGCAAGCGGAAGAACAACATCGAGATCTCCCTCGACAAGCTGCAGGTGGACGAGGAGATGATCGAAGAGCCGATGATTCAATTCGGGCGCGACAAGCCACGCGATGACGCGGGCGCCGGTCCGGCAAACTGATGGCGAAGGAGTCCCGCGTGAAGCGCGTGCTGCTCTCTCTGGGGTTGTTCGGCGTGGTCGGTGTCGCGATGGCGGGCGCTGGCTGGACCTCCTTTCAAGGCGCCTTCCCGGGGCTCGCCTGCAACGACGGCTGGGCGGGCTGCCTCGTCGACGGCGCGGTGGTCAACGCCGACATGGTGCAGGACGGCGCGGGGCGGCCGCACCCGGCCAACATGCGCGTGGGCTTCTTCGACCTGAAGCCCTTGCCGGCCTTCAGCCCCTTCGGCGGCCTGAGCCCCTACGCGGGTGCTGCGGTGGCGGCTGCCGAGGAGCCCGCTGCGGCCGAAGAAGAGGCCCCCGTGAAGCGGGAGCCGGCCGAGCGGGCGGAGCCCGAAGCGGCGGATGAGCGGGAAGAGCGTCCGGCGGCGGTGGCCGGTCGCACCGCCAAGGAGGACGACGACTATGGCGCTGCGGCGCCGGTCCCCGTGGCCACCAAGACCACGCCCGAGCCAGCCACACCCACTCCGACGCCGGTGGTGGCGACCCGCACGCCGGTGGAGTCCACCAGCAACCCCAACCGCCCGCCGCCGGCCACGCCGGTGACGCCGACCCCGGCCCCCACGCCGGTGGCCACGCGCACGCCGGTGGAGCCCACCAGCAACCCCAATCGTCCGCCGCCAGCCGCCCCCGTGACGCCGACGCCGACGCCCACGCCGGTGGCGACCGTGGCGCCGAAGGCCCCGCCGCCCAGCCAGGACGCAGTGGCCGCCTCGCAGCCGGTGGCGACCCGCACCGCAGCGCCGGTCGACAACTCCTGCGACGACCTCGTCTCGCTCGAGGCCCCGGCGATGATGGGCCAGTTGGGCCCGGAGCGGCGCAAGTGCCTCGAAGGCTCGCTGGCCGGCGCGGGCGCCCAGACCCAGAAGAACAAGATCAGCCGCGTGCTGCTCTCCGACGCCGAGGCCCGCGCCGACAAGGGCGACTGGGAGCGCTTGATGAAGCGCCACCTCGAAGACATCGATCGCTCCGACCCCAACCTCTGCATGAAGTACGCCATCCACCTGTCGCGCGGGGGCGTGGCGCGCAGCCATGGCGTCATCAAGTGGGCCGACTACGCCCTCGACAACAAGCAGCAGTGGACCGGGGCGACCTACACCAAAAACGTCAACAACCTCTACAAGCTGCGCGCGGTCGGGGCCAAGCGCCTCTGGGAAGACGCCGAAGCCAAGTTTGTGGCCGACCGCAACGACGAGAATGAGGGCACCGCCGCCAAGTACCGCGGGCAGGCCAAAGACTACGCCCGCGAGTGGCTCGACTACGCCCGCGCCTCGGGCAGCGACACCAAAGAGCCGCTCGGCCTCTGCGTGTCGGCGGCCGGCAACAAGGAGTTCTGCGGCGGATGAGGACACTTCTTGGCGGTCTGCTCCTGGGATTGATGGGGTGCGCGGGGGAGGAGCCGGTGGCGGCGCCGGCGGAAGACGCGTCGGTCGCGCCGGCCGCGCTGCTGGAGTCCGCCTGGCAGGTCCGGCTCGCCGTGGACGCGACGCGAGCGCCCTTTGAGCAGGATCAAGGCTGGGCGCAGCTCTTCATGCGGGAGTACCCCTCGTCGCTGGCGACCTTTGCCGGCGCTGGCTCGGCGGCCGGGCAGGCGCGCCTGCACCTGGAGTACGCGGGGCTCTACCGGCAGGCGGCCTGGCTGGCCGCCAACGCCACCCGTCAGGTGTACGGCCCCGACCGTCAAGAGACCGATCCCGCCGATGTCAGCTACCTCGTCGGCGTGAGTCAAGGCCTGGCGGGCGACTGTGCGGCGGCCCGCACGGCGCTGGGCAGCCTGGAGCCGGCGACCCGCGCGGGGCCCTTGGGTCCGGGCGTCGCGGCCTGGACAGCCTGGGTGGCGGTGGAGCCCTGTCCGTCGGCGCTTTCGACGCCCGACGGCGCAATCCTGGGTGCGCCGGGCGCGGTGGCGGTGGGCACCCTGCCCGAGGGTGGGGCCCTGCCGCCGCTCACCCTCACAGAGCGCAGCGACGAGAAGCGCGCGGTCCCGGCGATGGATCCGACCTCGCTCTACCTGGTGAGCCGCTGGCACGAGGCCGCGGCCAACGCGGCGACCCCCGAAGACGACGCCGCGCTGATCGCCGCCTTGCTCTCGCCCTGGCGGCTGCCGATCGACGGCCCGGGCGCGGCCCTGCCGGCCGGGGAGATCGCCGACACCTGGCTCTTCGGCGGCTTTGCCACCTCGGCCGGCGACGTCGCCTTCCTCGCGGTGGCGGGCAGCCAGGGCCTCGCGGCGGTGGAGGCGCACAAGGCGACCAGCGTGCTGGCGGCGGTCCTGGCGCCGACGATCCAGAATGGCGCGGTGGTGCCGGATCTCGTGCTCGATCAGGCGGCGCTCTTTGGCCAGCAGGTTGAGGCGGCGATGGCCGCCAAGGCGGGCAAAGAAGAAGGCTTTCACCGGCCTTTCGCCGACATCGCCCGGGTGGCCGTGCTGCGGGCGGGCATGCTGGTGGCCGACGCGGCTGGCCAGTACCGCGACGCCGGCATCCTGCGCATCAACGCCCTGGAGCGCTCGACCGGGCCCACCGGTGATCCCGTCTTCCTGATGGCCGTCGCGGCCTGGGACGCCGGAAACCGCAACCCGCAGCGCGCCCAGGACCTCATCCACTCCCTCACCGGCCGCTTTCCGGGGGTCGACGCGGCGCGTTACCCCCTGGACGCCATGCACATCCGCCTCGCCCGCAACGCGGGCCCTGCCACCCCGGTTCACTGAGCGGCAGCCGCGCCCCTGGCGGCTGCTCCGACGCTCACAGGAGTCCTTGACATGGCGATGAGACCTGCCCTGCTTTCTGCCGGAGCGACCGCGCTGTTGCTTGCGGGCACGGGCGCCACGCTGTCGTACTTTGAAGAGGCCCTTCCGACCTCGCTGAACCCGCTCTTCGCGTCGTCGATGGTGGACTTCCGCGCCCAGGACCTCGTCTTTGACCGCCTGTGGTACCACGACGCCATCACCAACGAGCTGAAGAGCCGGGTGGTCGACAAGTGGGAGATCGCCAACGGGGGCGCGGGCATCAAGATCACGCTGAAGGACGGTCTCAAGTGGCATGACGGCAAGCAGGTCAC
>JBEIQK010000183.1:0-9729 GCA_040376505.1 Alphaproteobacteria bacterium
CACCAGCGTGGTGACCAAGTACAACCCCACGAAGTCGGTGCCCTACGCCGTGGTGGTCGACAAAGCCGGCAAGATCGCCAGCGTCCACCTGGGCTACAATCCCGGCGACGAAGTGGCGCTCAAGTCCGAGATCAGCGCCCTGCTGGCCGCCCCGTGATCGTCGCGGCGCTGATCTTCGCGGGCACCGCGGGCGCCGTCGAGCTGGAGGGCGATGGCCTCCTGGCGGGCGCCTCGGTGCAAACCACCAACGAGCTGCACATCCGCTACTACCGGATGGCCCGCCCCGAGCCTGGCTTTGAGGCGCAGTTCCCCAACCTGCACGATTATGTCGAGCAGGTCGACCGCATCAACCTGCTGATCAGCAAAGACAGCCTCACCATCGGCGCCACGGTCGATCAGGTGGCGCTGTTCTCCAACCGCTACATCCTCGACGGCGAGATGATGCACTCCTGGCCGCTCTACCAGGATGACGTGCTCTCCCCCTTTGACGACGCCTTGGTGCGCCTGGAGAAGCTCTACGTCCAGCGCCGCTTCTCGGCCGTCGAGCTGGCCGCCGGCGATGTCTACGCCAGCTTCGGCCGCGGCATCGCGCTCAACATCGTCAAGAACACTGATGTCGACGTCGACACCTCTCTACGGGGCGCCAAAGCGGTGGTGCGGGCCGGCCAGTCCGACCTCTCCTTTGTCACCGGCCTCTCCAACCCCCAGTGGATCAGCGTCACCAACGCCAACCTGAGCATCAACCAGGATCCCCGCCACATGGTCAGCGGCGCCCGGTGGGAGCGCTTTGGCCTCGGGCCCGTCAACGCCGGCGCCCACGCGGTGGTCTACCGCTTTGCCCGCCAGGAAGACGAGGGAAAGCCCAGCCTGCTCCGCTACGAAGAGCCGCTCGACGCGCAGGTCGCCGGCCTCACCCTGGAGGCCCCGGGCATGGGCGGCCTCGATCTCTACGCCGAGGCCGACTACTTCCGCTACCCCGGCGCCGAGCTGCGAGACCCCGAGACCGGCGCCGACGACGCCTACGCCGCCTACGCCTCGGTGGCCGCCTACCCCGGCCGCCTCGCCCTGCTGCTCGAGGGCCGGGCCAGCAAAGACAGCGAGCGCATCAACACCTTCACCACCCCCGAGGGCTGGGAGGTCGCCACCATCCCCACCTTGGAGTACGAGCGGGTGATCACCGAGGATGGCGCCGCCGCCGTCAACTCCAACGATCTGACCGGCGCCCGCCTGCGCGCCGACCTGCGCACCAAGTGGGAGGGCGTGGTGCCCTACGCCTCGGTGGCCGCCTTCCGCGACGAAGACCTCGGCGGCGTCCACTTCAACACAAGCCCCGAGACCATCGGCCACGCCATGCTCGGGGTCTCCCGCCTCGGCCATGAGCTGCTCTTTCGCCTCAACGCCGGCTACCGCCAGGATGTGCGCGACGAGGCCGCCGAGGGCGCCGACGAGCTCCTCCACTTCGACGGCGACGTGCACTTCCCCCTCTCCGAGCACCTCGCGCTGGAGCTGGCCAGCGACGCCAAGCGCTTCTCCTGGGGCAACAACCTCTCCCAGCAGACCGACTTTGGCGAGCTGTCCAACTCCGTGTCTGTCTACTACAAAGAGAAGCTGATCGGCATCCTCTACCAGGATTGGAGCGACAACGAGCTCATCCAGAGCGAGGGCAACCTCTCCGAGGATGTCTATGGCGCCGCCGAGATCCGCTACAAGCCCAACAGCAGCAGCACGCTGGCGCTGTTTTATGGCGCCTACAAGGCGGGGATTCGGTGTTCGGGTGGCCAGTGCCGCCAGCTCCCTGGCTTTGACGGCGGCCGCCTCTCGTTCCAGACCACCTTTTAAGCCCGGCGGCGCGCAAGAAGCGCCGGCCCGTCGGTGTCCTCACAGCGGCGTAACAGCCCCTCTGCTACAACATCGTCATGGTCAGGGCCCCGCGGCCCGGCCCGGAGAGTGGATATGACCCGAGTTCTGTGCGCAATGGTGGCCCTCCTGGTCAGCGGTTCGGCCAGCGCCGATGTGTTGAAGGGCACCAACGCCAACGCCTCCTCCGCCGAGCCCGAGGCCAACGGCGTCAGCTACGAGGCCAAGAACATCGCCGACGGCAAGGCCAGCTCGGTTTGGTGTGAGGGCGTGTCGGGCTCGGGGCTCGGCTCCTGGGTCTCGGTCGACGTCGCCGACGGACCCAAGCCCGTCACCGCGCTGAAGATCTGGAACGGCCATTGGTACTCGGCCGACTTCTGGCAGCGGCACAACCGGGCCAAGGAGATCGAGGTGGAATTCTCCGACGGCAGCGTGGAGAAGTTCACCCTCAAGGACGAGCAGGCCCCCGAGGTCATCCGCTTCAGCAAGCCGGTGACCACCGGCTCGATCAAGGTGAAGGTGAAGAGCGTCTACAACGGCAACACCTTCAACGACACCGTCATCTCCGAGATCCAGCTCCAAGACGACGTGCCCAGCACCCGCTTCGCTGTCACCGCCTTCAAGGCGTCGAGCACCTACCCCTCCGACGCCGACGGCAACTACGAGGCCGCCAACGTCGACGATGGCCTGCTCGACACCATGTGGTGCGAGGGGAACAAGTCTGGTGACGGTACCAATGACTGGCTGGAGCTCACCTTTGGCGGCGCCAAGCCCATCACCAAGATGAAGGTGCGCAACGGCAACGCCTACTCTTCGAGCCTCAACATGAAGAGCAACCGCGCCAAGACGGCCACCTTGACCTTCGCCGACGGCTCGAAAGAGACGGTGACCCTGAAGACCAACCCCTTGGAGCAGGAGCTGACCTTTCCAGCCCACACCTCCACCAAGGTCAAGATCACCTTTGACTCGATTCAGCGCGGCTCCGACGCCAACCTGAACGATCTCTGCATCTCTGAGCTCTCCTTCTACCCCTGACGCGCCCCTTGTTGCGCAAAGAGAGCCCGCCATGCGCGTTGGCCCCTCGCTGCTGCTGATGCTCGGACTGTTCGCCTGCCGAAACGACAACGAGGTTATTCGGCAGGTGGGCAGTGACCTCTTTTACCAGGTGCCCACCGATCAGGTCGACATCCTGTGGGTCACCGACAACAGTTGTTCGATGGCCGACGAGCAGGCGGCTATCGGCGCCAAGTTCGAGTCCTTCATCGGCTCGATCGTAGACAGCAACATCGACTTCCACATCGGCGTCATCACCACCGATCTCGTCGCCGCCGATCAGGCCGGCAAGCTCCAGGCCCCGGCCGACGAGCCGCTCTACCTCGACGCCAACGTGCCCGACTACGCCGGGCGCTTTCGCGAGCGCATCTCCGTGGGCACCCAGGGCTCGGATCGCGAGGCCGGCATCGACGCCGCCTTCCAGGCCCTCTCCCAGCCCCTGGTGAGCGGCTTCAACGAGGGCTTCCTCCGGCCCGAGGCCACCCTGTCGATCATCTACCTCTCCGACGAGAACGACTGCACCGATCGCGGCGGCCTCTCGGAGTTCGAAGACGGCAAGGCCTGCTACGAGCATGGCGACCAGCTCACGCCGGTGAAGACCTTGATCGACGACTACAAGGATCTGGCCGAGGGCGAAGCCCGCTTGCTCGTCAGCTCGATCGTCGGCCCGGAGATCAGCGAGGGCTGCGACGGCGCCAAGCCAGGGCCCCGCTACAGCGCCATGGCCGAGGCCTTTGGCGGCGTGCAGGGCAACATCTGCGCCCAGGACTTCTCGGCCATCATGACCGAGTTGGGCCTGCAGGTCTCCGGCACCCTCACCAACTTCCAGCTCTCGCAGCCCGCGGTCAAAGACAGCATCGCCGTCTGGGTGGATGAGGTGGCTGTGCCCGAAGACCCGGACAATGGCTGGACCTATGACGAGGCCTACGCCATCCTCTACTTCCACGGCGCTGGCGTGCCGCCCCGCGGCTCCGCGATCCTGGTGGAGTACGAGATCGCCGGCCCCGGCTAGGCCATCCGGGCGGTGGTGGGCCCGGGGCGCTTGGATTATGCGCCTCCGCCCGGAGGTCTCATGTCTGTCCCCGCCCTCGCCCCGCCCACGGTGTACGGTTCTGGTCCCCACAAGGTGCTCGCCCTGCATGGCTGGTTCGGCCACGCCGGCGCCTGGGGCCCCATGGTCGAGCACATCGACCCGGCCCGCTTCACCCTCGCCTTTGTCGACAATCGGGGCTACGGAAAGAACATCGGTGTAACCGGCAGTTACACCGTAGAGGAGATCGTGGCCGACGCGATGGCCGCCGCGACTGCCCTGGGGTGGGAGCGCTACGCTGTGTTGGGGCACTCGATGGGTGGCATGTTCGCCCAACTGCTCGCCGCCCGCGACGCCGGCCGGGTGAGCGCTGTGGTCGGCCTCTGCGCCGTGCCCGCCTCGGGCTACCCCTTCGATGAGGCCAGTTGGGGCTTCTTCGCCAGCGCCGCCGCCAGCGCCGAGGTCCGCTACGCCATCCTCGACCTGACCACCGGCAAGCGCCTCGGCGCCACCTTCTTAAGCGCCCTGCTCCGCTCCTCGCTGGCCCACAGCACCGAGGCCGCCTTTGCCGGCGCCCTGGTGGCCTGGGGGCGCACCGACTTTTCAGCCGAGTTGGCTGATGTTCGCGTGCCCGTGCATATCTTCGCCGGGCAACACGATCCGGCCGTGGGCATCGCCCTGCTCGAGGGCACCACCCAGCGCCACCTGCCGCAGGCCGAGGTGGAGGTGCTGGCCAACAGCGGGCACTACCCGATGTTTGAGGTCCCCGTCTTCCTCGCCGCCCGCCTGGAATCGCTCCTCGCGGTGTGACGCACGTAACATGGCCTGTAACGCCGTGTTACGATGGTCTTCTCGCGTCGCGCCAGGCCTGGGCCCGCCGGTAGAGGCCCTCGGCCACCTCGGGGTGCAGCAGCACCGGGTAGGCCGCCAGGGCCACCCAGGAGAAGGCGTCGATCTCCATCATCAGGGCGATGCCGACGTGAAAGCTGGCCCCCACCAGCAGGGTGGGCAGCGACAGCCGGCGAAAGAGGATGAGGAGCGGAAAGAAGGCCTCGAAGATCATGGTGATCCAGCCCATCGGCGCCGTGAGCCAGCGCTGGCCGCTCACCCAGGCGCCCAGCGGCTTCACGCCAAAGTGCAGGTCGACGAGGTGGTGCTGCAGCACCGAGCCGTCGATCCAGGCCGGTTCGTGCAAGGCCTTGAGCCAGCCCGTGGAGCCATACATCGCCATGAAGACCAGCAGCAGCACATAGCGGGCGAAGGGGCTGCGCCACTTCTCGGTGAGGGTGCGCTCGCCGATCGGCGCGAAGAGCAGGGCCAGGGCCTCCCAGGTGAGCAGCCGGTGGTAGGCCTTGGTGTTCATCGCCTCGGCGCCCAGGTAGACCCAGAGACAGACGAGGTAGAGCAGCAGTCCCGGCCGCGCCAGGCGACCGCCCCAGCCCAGCGCCAGCAGGCCCAACACCGCGCCGCCCCACCAGCCCCAGGCCTCGGCGAGGGTGGGGTGGTAGACATCGTTCAGGCGCAGCGGCGGATGTGAGAAGACGGCGTCCTGGGCGCCGTAGGCATCCTCGATAAAGCGCGCGGTGGGCACGATGGTGATCAGCGCCGCCGCGACGTAGGCGAGGCGCATCGCCGTCCAGCCGCCCGCCCACTGGGGCGCAAAGAGGCGCGCCAGCAGAGCCTTCATGGCCGCACCCCCGCCGGCAGCGGCGCCGGCTTTGAACAGTCCCAGACCAGGAGCTGCTCGCGGCTGAGGCCACGGCTGCGGGGTTGTTCGACGCTGCCCACGGTCTTGCGCCAGCGCACCACGAAGAGCCGCACCGCCAGCGGCGCCTCGCCGCGGGCCTTGAGCCGCCCGCAGGTGGCAGCGGCCAGGATCTGCCGGTGGGTGGGGCTGGCGCGGATGGCCGGGTCTTCGTAGCGATAGCGCGAGTCCCAAATCGCCGGAAAGAGCGTGGGCATGTCGATCAGCGTCCAGGCACCATCGGCGCCTTGGGACTCCAGCTCGGTGGTGGCCTGGGTCACCGACTTCTCGGTGAACATCTGGAATGCGCTGAAGCGGATGAAGGCGCCATGCTCACGGTAGAAGGCGTCTTGCTGCTGGTTGAGGGTGTAGCGGTAGCAGAGCGCGAACCACCCCCCCAAGGCCAGCAAGGCCAGGGCGGCGGGCACCTGGAGGACGAAGGGGAGGGTGCGGGCGTCGCGCATGGCCGACCCGTTAACCAGCGCCTTCGCCGGTCGGGCTGACCCGCCGCACCCGCGCTCCGATCTGCGCCGCACCTGGAGCCCCGCTTGACCCTCGCCTGCCGACCGGGCTGCGCCGCCTGCTGCATCGCCCCCTCGATCTCCTCGCCGATGCCGGGCCACCCCCAGGGCAAGCCGGCCGGTCAGCCCTGCGCGAACCTCCTCGACGATCGGCGCTGCGGCCTCTGGGGCCACCCCGACCGTCCGGCGGTCTGCGCCAGCCTGCGCCCCGAGCCCTCGATGTGCCTGGACAGCGCCGAGGCCGCCCTGGCCGGACTGCTGGCCTTGGAGCGCGCGACCTGTCCGGATGTCGACAGGGTGTAACAATGGTTACGAGTGCTGTTACGGCTGTAACAACACCTTGATGCTGCCCGGCGCCGCCGCCTCGGCCATCGCCTCAACCCCCGCCGAGAGGGGCCGGCAGGCGGTGATCAGCGGCCGGGGATCCACCAGACCGGCCGCCAACAGGCGCAGGGCCGGCGCGAAGGGGCCGCAGCGCGAGCCGATCACCCGCACCTCGTCGATCACCCAGCCGTTGGTGGGCGGCGGAGCGAGGTCATGGGTGGTGGTCTTCAGCACCACCGTACCTTCGGGCCGCACCAGCCGGCTGGCGAGTCCCAGACCGGCCGGATTGCCGGTGCAGTCGACCACCACATCGGCCCCACGCAGATCATCTGCCTCGTCCAGGCGCGCACCGGCGACGGAAGGCGGCAGCAGGGCGAGGGGCCCCTCCCGCCGCGAGATCCCCGTCACCGAAGCGCCCGTCAGCGCCAGCACCCGCGCGCAGAGCTGGCCGAGGCGCCCGAGGCCCAGCACCAACACCCGATCGCTGGGCCGGATGTGGAGCTGCTCCACGATGCGGCAGGCCGCCGCCAGGGGCTCCACGAAGACCGCGGCCTCATCGGGTACGCCGGCGGGGACCCGGTGCAGGTTGCCCACCGGCAAGCGGGTGTGGGTGGCGAAGGCCCCGTCCCGGCCGACGATCCCGAGGACCGTGCGCTGGGCGCAGTGGTGCGGGCGGCCTTGTTGACAGCTGTCACACCGACCGCAGGCGCAATTGATGTCGCCCACCACCCGGGCCCCCACCCAACTCGAGTCGGCGGCCGCCTCGACGGTGCCCACCCACTCGTGGCCCAGCACCCCCGAGAACCCCATGTAGCCGCGGGTCAGCTCGAGATCGGTGGCGCAGATCCCGGCGAGGTGGACGCGGATCAACGCCTCGCCGGCCGCTTCGGGCATCGGATGGTCGCGCCGCAGGCGCAGGCTGCGTTCCGAGAGGGTGAGGGCCAGCATCGTCGCTCCAGGCGGGCCCTCCGCGTAGCCCGTGTTCGCCGGGGCGCCCGGCGCGCCAGCGCTGCCTTTTTCGGCTACGGTGGGGCGATGCTGGCGGCCTTCCTTCTCCTGCTTGCCTGTCGCGAGGCTCCGGTCGCGCCTGTCGCCGAGGTGGCGGAGATGGATACCGGCGACGCGCCCGCCCGCCTGGAGGCCTCGCTCCTGCTGGCCCGCCGCTCCCTCGATCTGCGCGGTCGGCGGCCCACCCTCGACGAGCTCGACGCGGTGGAGGCCGATCCCGCCGCCCTTGACGCCCTCACCGCGGCCTACCTGGACGATCCGGCCCTGCCCCAGCAGATGGCCTGGCTCTGGAACGACAGCCTGCACACCGCGATCTGGCCCTCCACCTACACGCGTTTTGGCGCCTGGACCCCTGAACAGTGGTCGGCCGTCGGTCAGGAGCCGCTGCAGATCATCGCCGCGGTGATCGCCGAAGACCGGCCCTTCACCGAGGTGGTCACCGAGGGCCGCACCCAAAGCAACGCCGCCCTGCGCGCGCTCTATGGTCTCTCGGGCGAGGGTGAGGGCTGGACCTGGACAGACTATCCAGACGGCCGGCCGATGGCGGGGCTGCTCTCCACCAACGTGATGTGGCTGCGCGTCACCGCCGACGCGGTCAACTACAACCGCGCCCGCGCCAACGCCCTCGCCCGCACCCTGCTCTGCGCCGACTTCCTCGACCGGCCAGGCTCCTTCAGCTTTGACATCGATCCCTCTTCGCTCAGCCGGGTGGAGCGCGCCGTCGCCCTGGAGCCGGTCTGCCTCTCCTGCCACGCCGCCCTCGACCCCCTGGCCAGCCTCTTTGGCGGCTTCGCCGAGCGCAGCGACAGTCAGCCGCTGCCTGGCTACCTGCGCTACAGCGCGCTCAGCGCCGACTGGTTCGCCGCCCGCCAGCCGCCGGCCTACTTTGGCGTGCCGGTCGCCGATCTCCACGAGGCCAGCGTGCTCATCGCCGCCGACCCGCGCTTTGCCCGCTGTGCGGCCCGTCGCTTCGCCGAGGGCCTGCTGGGCGAGCCCCTCGACGATCTGTACCTGCTCGACGGCTTCACCGAGGCATTTCTGGCGGCCGATCTGGTGGTGCGGCCCTACCTCGCGGCGCTGGTGGAGCACCCCGCCTACACCACCCCCGAGCCCCGTCTCCTGCGCTCCGAGCAGGTCGGCAGCGCGCTCTCCGCCTTTCTGGGGCTGGAGGCCTCGCTCACCGAGGGGCTGGGCCCGCTCACCTGGTCGGTCGACCACCGCGTGCTGAGCGGCGGCACCGATGACGACACGGTCACCACCCGGGCGCCCAACCTGGGCCTGGGGCCGGCCCTGGTGATGGAGTGGTCGGCGCGGGCCGCCGCCGGGCCCGCCCTGTCCGCCGATCTCGCGCGAGCGCCGGTCGATCGGGTTCTGTTTACGGTGGAGGGGGCCGACGCCGAGAGCCCCGCAGAGGCCACCGTGCGGGCCCAACTGTCTCGCTGGATGCGGGCCCTCACCAGCCAGCCCGTCGACGCCGAGGGTGACAGCATCGACGGACTGTATGCCCTCTATCTGCGCGGCTCCACGCCGCTGGCGGGCTACACCCTGGCCCTGCAGGCCCTGCTGCGGCACCCTGCGGTGATGGTGTACTGATGCTGCTTCTCGCCCTGCTGGCCTGCGGGCAGCTCCAGGAGATTCCGCCCAGCCCCGCCGCGCCCGCCGCGCAAGGGGGGCTCACCTATGCCAACACCGGCCAGCCCTTTCTGCTCACCTACTGCACCGGCTGCCATGCCCAGACCCTGAGCGGCGATCGCCGCCGCGGCGCGCCAGTGGGCCTCGATCTCGACAGCGTCGCCGGCCTGCGGTCGAGCCTCGGGCGGGTGCGGGCCCGCACCGTGGTCGCGGGAGACATGCCGCCTGGCGGCGGTCCCACCGACGCAGAGCTGGCCCGCTTCGCCGCCTGGCTCGACGCCGGCGCGCTGGGCGTGGAGGCCTCCTTTCCGCCGGTGCTCGCCCCAGACCCCGCGCTGGTGCAGGGCTACACCACCGTCTCGCGCGTGCAGCAGGATGGTGAACAGATCCTCCTCTCCCGGCAGATCGACGGGCCCCAGACCGACTTTCGCGAGGGCATCTTCGCCGAAGAGCGCTACGAGGCGCGCGAGGGGAGCCTCTTTTTCCTGGGCTCCACCCGCTACAACGCCGAGGGCGGGGTGGAGGCGGCGCTCGCCTTTGTGTCGGGTTTGGCCATCGCC
>JBEIQK010000743.1:0-3260 GCA_040376505.1 Alphaproteobacteria bacterium
CCGCCGCCCACGCCGCAGGCATCGCTCGCGAGGTCGACCTGCTGGTTGCGCTGCGCGCCGATCCCGTCGACGCCGTGCGGCGCACCGCCTGGAGCCGCCTGCGCGACGTCGCCCCCGACGCCCGCCTCGCGGCCCTGTTGGCCAAGGTGGCGCAGCTTCGCTGGGCGCCTACCCTCGCGGTGAAGGCCCTGCGGCGCCGCGGCCCCCTGCCGGCCGTCGAGGCCCTGGTCTGCGCCCAGATCGCCGCGAAGCAGTCGCGCTGGCTGGCGGCCTTGCCCTTCTGCGCCGACGCCTGGGTGGCGCCCCGCCTCCGCACCATGGACGAGCAGGGCGGCCCCGAAGACTGGAGCCGCCTCGCCGCCTTCCACCCGGCCCGGGTGGCCCGCCACCTCTGCGCCGCCGTCGGCGGTCGCAAGACCCTCGACGCCCGCCTGAGCTGGCGCATCGCCGGTGTTCTGCCCACGCTGGTTCGCTGCGATCCCGACAGCGCCTTGCTCCTCGTCGAGGCCCTCTTCGCCGCCGAGGGCCAGGCCGCCACGATTCGCGCCTCGCTCCAAGGCCTCGCCCAGCGTCGGCCCGCCGCCACCTTCGATCTCCTGCGGGCCCGCCAGGCGATGGGCCTGCCGGCGCCCCTCTCCGGCCTCTTCGCCCTGGTGCGCTTTCCCCGGCCGGAGGTCTTGGGCCGGGAGCGCCTGATCTGGGCCCTGCGCAACGCCCCGCTCTGCCTGCCCGACGGCGCCGGCTGCCGCCGCTGGTTCGGCCACCTCGCGCCGGCCGACCAGCAGGCCCTGATCGAGGCCTTCGTCGCCCACGGCGCCGGCGGCTCCTTCGCCCCCCTCTTCGCCCACATCCCGCTGGGCCCCGCCCGAGACCTCGCGTACGCCCGCTGGCGCACCGCCCAGCGCGACCGCGAGGGCATCATCGCGCCCGCCGCCCTGCACGCGCTGCCCTGGGATCTCCGCCAGCGCGAGGCCCGCTACCACCTCGACCAGCACCCCCTCCTGCCCAGCCGGCCCGCCATCCAGCGCGCCTACTGCGCCCTGCTCGGCTTCTCCGAGGCACAGCAGCGGCTCACCCCCTACCTGACCCACCCCGAGGGCGAGGAGCGGGCCGCCGCCCAGCGCCTGCTGATCTCCACCCTGCGCCACGATCGCGGCGCCACCGCCCAGCTCCTCGCCCAGGTCCGCCGCCGCAAGAACGAGCAGGACCCGGTGCGCCTCGCCATGCTCCAGGCCCTCGCCACCGTCATCGCCGCCCGGCTCACCCCCGACCTGCACGGCGAGCTGGCCGGGATCATCGGCGAGGCCCTCGACGCCGCCGACCTCTCGGCCAGCACCGCCCACGCTGCACTGCGCCTGGTCGCCCGGCTGATCGGCGCCGAGCCGGCCCGCGGCCTGGCCCTGCTCGACCGCGCCCTGCGGGTGCGCGGCAACCTCGATGGCCTGCAGCTCTCCGCCTACCTGGGCCCCTGCGATCTGCCCGCCCTCGACGCCGCCCTGGTGCCCACGATGGCGCGCTTCGTGCAGCGCGAGCGCCCGATCGCCGCCCTCACCGTGGCGATGGGCCTGGGCCCGCGGCTCAAGCACCTCCCCCGCACCCTCAATTCACTGGAGGCGATGTGCGATCAGCCGCACGCCGCCGTGGTCTCCGGCGTGTTGACCCTCCTGCGCACGATGGACCCGCCCCGCTTTCGCGCCCGCGCCCTGGCCCTGCTCCAGGCCGACCCCAGCGTGGCCTGCCTGACCGTGGTGGCGCAGCTCCTGGCCACCGTCGCCACCGATCGCCTCGACCCCTTCCTGGGCGACACGGTGATCACCGGCCGCTTCGCCACCGGCCGCACGCGCTGGGTGCTCGATCTGGGCCTGCGCCTGCACGGCCTGCACCCCGGCCAGCAGGCCCGCTACGCCGCCTCCCTCTCCCGCCTCCTCGCCGACGAGGCGACCCCCGTCCCCGAGGCCCGCTGGGCGGTGGAGCGCCTCCGGGCCCTGCGGTGGGCGCCCCCCGGCCTCCTGCTCGGCCTCCTCGATGACCCCCGCCAGCCCATCCGCGACCTCGCCATCCGCGCGCTCCCCGGCCTGGATCCCGCCGTGGCCTTGCCCGCTCTGCTCGGCTGCCTCGGCGATGATCGCGCCCGCATCGCCACCTACGCCCTGCGGGCCATCCTCGCCGATCTGCCGCCCGACGAGGTCTTCGCCACGCTCCAGGCCGTGCCCCTCGGCCGGGTGACCGTCGCCAAGGAGGTGCTGCGCCTGATGGGCGCCCACTGCGGCCTGCGCGCCCGCGACCACCTGATCGGCCTCGCCGCCCAGGAGCTGCACCGCGACGTGCGCATCGCCCTGCTGCGCGCCCTTTGGGAGCACCTGGAGCACCCCGCCGCCTGGGCCGTGCTCGAGGCCGCCGCCCGCCACCCCGACGCGGTGCTGGTGAGCCGCCTGCTCGCCATCCCCACCGGCCGGCTCTCCGAGTCCCTCGATGATCGGCTCTGCGCCTTGTTCGCCGAGGTGCTCTCGCGCAAGGAGGCCGAGGCCCGCCGGGGCTTTCTCGGCGGTGTGGCGGCCGTCCCCCTGGCCGATCGCCAGCGCAGCCTCTTCGGCCGGCTGCTCGCGCACCTCTCCACCCCGGACCCCGCCGAGGCCGCCCTGGCCCTGCGCGCCGCCCTGGCCCGGATGGTCCCGAACGAGGTGCCCCTGCTCACGGCGCGGCTGACGGTGGCCCTGCGCCCGCGCGCCCACGCCCTGGCCCTGCTGGGCGTGCTCGATGGCCTGCACCCCTGGTCGCCCCAGCACCACCGCGAGCTCGGCGCCGCCCTCGCCGATGTGCTGCTCAAGGACGGGCTCACCGCTCTGCTCGGCCTGCGCCTGTGCAGCCGGGCGCGCCCGGTGGAGGCCGTCGCCCGGGCGCTGGAGCAGCTCGCCCGTGAGAAGCGGCTCCACCACGACCTGATCGAGGAGGCCATGACGCTTAGCGTCTCCAGCCCGGATGCTTTGTCGATCGCGCTGGCTGCTCATCCGGAGCCGCGGCTGCGGCGTGTGGCCCTCGCACAGCTCGTGCGGGCGGCGGGCCCGGAGAACGGCTGGACGATGGAGCGGCGGGCGCGGCTTGGTGTCTTTCAGGGCGATGGGTCGCTGGAGGTGGCGGCGGCGGCGGCTTGGGTGTTGCCGCCGGAGCTTTGAGTGTGGTCTTTGGGTCGCTGACGGAGCGTGTTGATGGCTGGCATTACCCACATCGCCCTTGGGCTCGCTGTTGGGCGGCTCTACGCG
>JBEIQK010000583.1:0-4296 GCA_040376505.1 Alphaproteobacteria bacterium
CAGCCGAGCAGCAGGTTGCGGTCGCCCAGCCCCAGGTCCAGCGCGTTGGCGAGGATCAGCACCATCTCGCGGCTGGGCCGGGCCTTTCCGGTCTCCAGGCAGGAGAGGTGCCGGGGGCTGATCTCCGCCCGCGCGGCGAGCCGCTCCTGGCTCAGTGCACGGGCGCGCCGCCAGCGGCGGAGCAGATCGGGGAAGGGACTGGGGGTCGACATCGCCGCCTCCTAACCCCATGACCTGAGAGGTCATGGGCGGGGGGGCCGCCACGGCCTATCCAAGCCTCCACCCTGGAGCCCCGATGTTCACCGCCCTGGCCCTGGCCGCCGGCCTCGCTTTTGTCCTCATCGGACTGTACAACACAAGCCCGGCCGAGGCCCCCGCCGACTGGCGCGCCCCCGCCACGCTCGCCCTGCTCTTCCTCGGCTGGTCCAGCTACGCCGCGGTCACCGAAGGCCCCACCGGCTTCTGGCCCGAACATGTGCGCAACGCCTGGGGCAACCAGATCTGGTTCGATCTCCTGCTGGCCGCCGGCGTCGCCGTCGCCGCCCTCGCGCCCGCCGCCCGGGCCGTGGGCATGAACACACGCCTCTGGCTCCTCCTCGTCGCGGCCACCGGCAGCGTCGGCCTCCTCGCGATGCTGGCCCGCCTGCGGTACCTCCAAGGGCAAAAAGCGGTAGCCTGAACCGAGCGCCCGCCCACCTGCCGTGCTAGGCGGTCGCCCCTCGCGGAGGACCGATGGCCTCGATCGCTCGACCCCTGCTGCTGATCCTCGGCCTCGTCGCCTGCCAGGAACCTACTGTTCAAGGCGACAAGGCGGCGCCCCAGGACAGCGCGCCGCTCCCCGACAGCGGGGACAGCCCGCCCCCTGACACCGCCCCCGACAGCGAGGCCCCCTGCGACTGCGACGACGGCCTCTATTGCAACGGTGCAGAGACCTGCGACGCCGATGGCGCCTGCCTCCCCGGCAGCCCGCCCGAGGCCGTGGACGACGGAGACCCTTGCACCCTGCCCACCGCCTGCGACGAAGCGGTCGACGCTTGGGCCACCGAGAACGACGACGCCAGCCCCCGCTGCGTGCCGCTCGACCCCGGGCCCACGATGGCGCCCACCGATCATGTCTCCGTCTGGTGGCCGAGCAACCACCGCCCCAATGAGACCTGGCCCACCGTCGAGCCCGTCCTCTACCTCGCCAGCGGCACCTATGGCCTGACCTTTGACGAGTCGACGGGCAGCCTGGGCCACCTCGGCTGGTTTGACGACGCCATGGGCCCCGTCGAGGCGCTCGACCGCGACAACGCCGATCTGGAGGCCCTCCCCGAGGTCAGCCTCTCCTTTGAGGCCGGCGAGGCCGCCGCTCCCGTGCCCGCGACCGGCTTCATGGGCGTCTCCGGTGACAGCGTCAACCGTCTGCGCATGAGCGAGGGCGGTCTGCTGATGAACCGCCTGGAGATCCCGGTGGTCACCTATGCCGCCGATGCCACCCTCGCCGGCACCGTTCAGATGGCCGCCATGCCGCGCCATGTGGTCTTCACCCACACCGTCTCCGGCACCGGCGCCGCGGCCCAGACCGCCCGCATCCGCCTGAACGGTCCCTCGCTCTCAGACCTGCCCTCGGCCGAGTGGCTGGTCGCCGACACCGCGCTCACGCTGCGCGACGAAGACGGCGCGGGCTGGCTCTTCGTGGTCTACCCAGTCGACGGTCGCCAACCCACTCTCTCCTACAGCGCGGAGGCGGGCCTCGTCGCCGAGGTCTCCACCTCGGGCGCCACGTCGCAGTCTCTCTCGCTGCTGGTGGCGCCGCTCACCGCCTTAAACGAAGACGAGATCGCGCTCTACGTGGACCCCTCCACCACCGCCTCGGTCTGGTACACTCTGCTGGATGTCGACGGCGCCGACGTGGGCGGCGCCACACTCGCCCCCTGGGACCCTACCCTCGGCGCCTTTCGCCCCACCCTGGGCAGCCTGCAAGACGCCGGCGCCGGGCGACGGCCCGACTGGGAGGTGGAGGCAACCCACACCCACTACGGTCGGCACCGACTGGCCATCGAGACGGTCGCCGCCGAGCCCATCTCCGTGCCGCTTGCCCTTTGGGGCAGTGACAAGCTCTCCTGGTACATCACCGGCGGCGTGGCACTGCTGCGCGACGAAGCCGGCGAGCCCCTCGGCATCCCGGTCCAGCACTCCAAAAACTGGCACAGCACCTACTGGTATCATCTGTACACCCAGCCCACCGTGCCGCCCGGCGCCTCAAGCCCGATGGAGCTGGTGATGATCTCATCCCGGTGGGGCGAGGTCTACGCTGCTTCCCACGCCCAATTGAGCCTGATCGGCTGGGGCTCCGCCGGCGGACGGTGGGAGGAGTCGGCCCTGGGCGCCTTTGGCGAGAGCGTGACTTATGACCCCGACGTGGCGCTCGGCCGCTCGATGCTGGACGATGTGCGGCCCTTCCTGGTGCAGTCCCTGACCAAGTGGAGCTGGACCGGCAACGTCGGCGGGGCCGACTTCCTCCGCTACACCACCGACCTCGCTCCCACGCTGCAACGGCGACTGGGGCGCGTTCGCACCCTGGCCGCGGCGCCGGGCCCCCGCCAGACCGACGTGACCTACGCCGGGGTCAGCTCGGACGGCGCCATCGCCGCCACGATCCGCACCCAACTGGCCGGCACCGACGACATGGTGCGGGTGTACTACACCCTGGACTACACCTTTCTCACAGATGTGCGCTACAGCCGACTGGCCTTCTTCCAGATGGCGGCCGACGCCTACGGGGACAATGGCTTTTCGCGCTACGCCTATGGCGACGCCGCGGGTCTGCTGGTCGAGGGCGCGGTGCCCGATCACCGAACCACCGGCTACGCCTCCGACCTCGATCGCGGCATCGCGCTGGCGGGAGACCAGCCCTGGGTGATGCTCTTCGAGAACCTGCGCACCACCGACTCCCTGCCCGAGCACTACGCCGACGTCGGCTTCATCGTGCGGGCCTTCTCGGCCGACATCGGCGGGACCGCCCTCACCACCCCGCACATCAACCTGAACCGCACCTACAATGGGAATTCGCAGGTCGCCTTTGAGGTCGGACTGCCCGACGCCGAAGGTGCTGCCTGGTGCGGCGCGCCCTGCGGCGGCGAGCGCCGCTTCGTGCCGGCGGGGAGCACCGTTCACCTCGTCATTGAGTATGTCGTTCCTCCCAGCGATTCCAGTCGCTATTATGGCTCCAGCGCCTGGCTGAGCGCCCTGTCGGCCGGTGTGGTGGGCAGCCCCGACCTGATGATCGAGTTGGCCAGCGGCAACAAGCTGACGGTGAACGCCTCCACCGGGACCCTGCGCCGGGCCCAGCCGATCGAGGTCGAGGTGGCGCCGGGCGCGCTGGCCGCCGAGCTCGAGGTGACGGGCGGCCGCGGCTACCTGCCGATGCGCTTTGTCGGGCTCAACCGACACGATGGCTGGCGCCTGGAGCAGGAAGTGAGCGGCGCCTGGGAGCCGGTCGACCTCTCGGTGGAGGGCATGGACGATGGGCAGATGGATCTCGAACTGTCCACCGGCACCTACGCCTTCACCCAGGTGGTGCCCGCCGCCGCCGCCGCCACGCGCTACCGGCTGATCTGGCTGCCTTGATGTACTGCGATCGCCGAGTCGCCGCCGAGCTCCTCGCCCTGCTGCAGCCCGGCCGCGCCCTGAGCTGGCTCCTCCCCACCCTGCGCGCCGAGGAGGGCTGGCATGTACAGACCCGGCGCCAGGCGGGGGGACCCGCCTCTGGTTCCCTCCAGGTTTATTGCGGGCGGACCTCGCCGCTCTGCCTGAGCCTGCGCCAGGGCCGGCTCCGGCTCGAAGCCCACCCCACCTACGCCGCACTCGCTCCCGCGCTCTTCGCCGAGACCTTCGACGAAGGCGGCCTCGCGGCCCGCGGCGACGACCTGCGCGCCTATCTGCAAGCGATCACCTGCAAGGCCGACCGCATCTTCCTCGACGGCGAGGCCCGCCTGCACGCCGGCCTGATGCGCCGCTACGGCCTGCTGGCCCCCGCCGACGCCCCCTTCCTCGCCCTCGACGCCGAGCTGAAGATCGGCTTTGTCGACAAGGCCGCCCAACGTGCGACCACCCAGGCCGTGATCGACCAGATCCACCTCCCCGCGCGTGAGGAGGTGCCCACCAAGCTCGACGCCCTCGGCGTCGATCGGGCCGGCCGACTGTTGCTCATCGAGGTCAAGCACGACCCCAGTGGCCTCGACCGCGCCGGATGGCAGGCCGCCGCGCACCGCGCCCGCTTCGCAGCCCTCGAGGCCCACCAGCCCGACTGGG
>JBEIQK010000457.1:0-5338 GCA_040376505.1 Alphaproteobacteria bacterium
CCAGCTCATCCGACGCGAAGTAGAAGGCCGGCTCGAGGCCGCCGTAGACGGTGAGCACCGCCACCTTGATCTGGGCGATCACCGGCCAGGACATGCCCACCGTGGGGTCGAGGCTGTACTTGGCGTCGTCGACGGTGAAGCTGTACTTTTCCCAGAAGAGGTCGGGGCCGGTCTGCACGCCGACGAACTTCCACCAGGGGCCCATGAAGCTGCCCACGCGCACCTCGGGGCCCTGCAGACCGCCGCCGAAGAGGTACTCGCCGCGCACCCGGCTCATGCCGGTGAGGAAGGGGTCTTCTTTCTCCTGCCAGTAGCGCAGGCCCGCCTGGGCACCGAGGCCGATCGACACCGCCGGCTCACCGCCGGCCCCGGTAAAGACGCTGGCGCCAGCGACGGGCAGCACGAAGGGCTTCTTGTCCCAGGCCACCGCCTCGCCGGGCGGCTTGTCCGGGCGCGGCGCGGGGCGCACGTCGGTCGGGTCGCCCTCGTCGGCGGGCGGCGCCTCGGGGGGCGGCTCTTCTTCGGGGGTCTGGGCCTGGGCGACGCAGAGGGCGAGCAGGGCGATCAGCATGGTGGCACCTTCGTCATCAGGGGTGAGCGCGCAGCCAGGTGTCGGACTCGGCCTTGGCGATTCGCTCGCGGGTGCGCCCGGCCAGGGCGGCGTCGAGGGGGCTCAGTTGCTGCAGGGCCGCCTCGGCCTCGGCGACCTCGCCCTGCCAGGCGTGGGCCAGGGCCAGCAGGGCCAGCGCCTCGGCGAGGTGTGGCGAGTCGCCGAACTCCTTCACGAGGCCGCCAGCCCGCCCCTCCACCCCACGCCAGGCCTCGCGCTGGGCGTAGAACTGGGCGGTGAGCAGCTCTTTGCGGGCGAGGCGGTCGCGCAGCTCGCTCAGCTTCTCGGAGACCTCGGCCTGGTGCTCGCTCTCGGCGAAGCGAGCCTCAAAGCCCGACCAGGCGTTGACCGCCTGCTCGGTGGTGGTCTGGTCGCGGCCGGCGATGCGGGGCGCCTCTTTGTACAGCGAGAGCCCCACCCGGTAGACGACGTAGTCGAGGTCGGCGTGGCGGGGGTGCATGCGCATGAAGTCTTCGTAGGCGAGGCGCGCCTGGGCCCAGTCGTTCTTCATGTAGTAGACGTCCGCGATCGCAAGCTCGGCCTTGATCGCGTAGGGATCATCGCGGTGGAAGTTGCGGATGCGCGTGAACTGGTCGAGGGCCTTGGTGAAGAAGCGGCGCTCGAGGTAGCGCTGGCCGAGCTCGTACTCCTCCTGCACCGTCAGCTTCTTGCGGGCCGCCTCGGCCGGAGAGGCGCCGAGCCCCATCCACAGGAGCGCGAGGGCGGCGAGCAGGCGGGCGGGCCGCAGCACAGCAGACATGGAGAACCTCAACACGGGCAGCCCCCCTAGCGTGCCGGGCCGCCCCGGGTCAACGGGTGGCGAGCGGGAAGCCTCCCCTATACGAGGATTCTGAGGGCCACGCGGGCCCGCCGCCCGGAATCTCGACCATGGCGCCACCTCCCCCCAGCCCCTCCGAACGCCTCGCCGCCATCCGCCGCCCGCCGCCACGACCCGATCCAGGCCCCGGGCGCGCCTGGGTGGTCCTGGCCTTCCTCTGCGGCGTTGGCGTCGCAGTCGCCCTCAACGCCCGCGGCTCGCGCCCCGAAGCCGCGCCTGCCGAGGCCCCGCCCCCACCCGGCGCCGAGCTGGCCGCCGCCGCCGAGCCGGCCCCGGTCACCGATCCGGCCCGCCGCACGCCGGTGGTCGAAGCGGTGGCCAAGGTGGCGCCCTCGGTGGTGTCGATCTCCACGGAGAGCCCGGTCAGCGGCACCTTTGGAGTCCGGCGCGCCGGCGGCGTGTCGTCCGAAGCGGGGTCGGGGGTGGTGATCGACGCCCGGGGCTTCATCCTCACCAACGCCCATGTGGTTGAGCAGGCCGCGCGCCTCACCGTCTCCTTCGCCGACGGCACCAGCCTGCGCGCCCAGGTCGCTGGCCTCACGCCGGAGCTCGACCTCGCCGTGCTGCGGGTGGAGAGCCAAACCACGCTCACCCCGGCGCCGATCGGGCTCAGCGCCGACCTCCTCTTAGGCGAGCCGGTCATCGCCATCGGCAACCCCTTTGGCCTCGGTCACACCGTCACCACCGGCGTCATCAGCGCCCTGTCTCGCCCGCTGGAGACCAACACCCGGGTCTACCAGGACTTCATCCAGACCGACGCCAGCATCAACCCCGGCAACTCCGGCGGGCCGCTGCTCAACGCCAAGGGCGAGCTCATCGGCATCAACACCGCCATCCGCGCCAACGCCGAGGGCATCGGCTTCGCCATCCCGGTCGACCGGGCGATGAAGGTGGCCCGCGACCTGATGGACCTCGGCGCCGTGCAGATCCCCTGGCTCGGCGTCAGCATCGAAGACGTCCACCTGCAGATCGGCCGACGCATGGTGGTCTTGCCGCGGGTGGTCGAGGTCTTTCCCGGCACCGGAGGCGCTGCCGCCGGCCTGCAGCCGGGCGACCTCCTCCTCAGCGCCGGCGAGAAGGCCCTGCAAGGCCGCGGCGACCTCAACGCCTGGCTGGCCACCCGCCCCGCCGCCGAGGCCGTGCCCCTCTCGGTGCGCCGGGCCGAGCAGAGCCTGCCGATCACCGTGGCCCCCACCGCCGTCACCCCCGCCCAGGTCGACGCCATCCTCGGCGGCAAGGTCGGCCTGCGCGTAGAAGACCGCGCCGGCGCCGTGGTCATCACCGCCATCCTGCCCCAGAGCCCGCTGGCCGGCTCGCCCTTCCGGCCCGGCGACCGCATCGCCCTGATCGACGGCACGCCGGTGACCAGCACCGAAGTGCTGCGCGCCCGCTTGACGGAGGCCCGAAGCGCGCACAAGCGAGAGGTCACCCTGACCATCGCACGCGGCGACCATGGGTTAGCCGTCCGCCTCCTCATCTGACCGCGCAGGAGCCCCCTATGCCCCAGCCCACCTCCGAGAACCCCCACCGCCACGGCACCGACGACCTGCCCTGCTCCTTCGCGCAGTTCCTCGTGAGCATCGGCAGCTCGGCCCTGGTGCACCTGGGCGAACTGGCCGACCCCGGCACCGGCGCCCGCACGGTCGACCTCGTGGTGGCCAGCCACTCCATCCAGGTGCTCGAAGTGCTGAAGCGCAAGACCGCCGGCAACCTCGACGCCGATGAGTCCCAGCTCCTGGATGCGCTGCTGCGCGATCTCCACGAGAAGTACGCCGCGGCCCGCGGTTGACATCCGCGCGAAACCGGGAGTACCCTCGCCGCCGATCCCTGATGGAGGACATCATGAACAGCAAGACCTGGACCCTGGCGCTGTGTACCCTGCTGGCCGCGTGCGGCGGTGACAAAGAAGGCGACACCAGCAATGTGACCGACGGTGAGAGCGACGGCTCCGAGAGCTGCGAGATCTCGGCCACCCCCTTCCCCGCCGACGGCGAGGCCGACGCCTTCTACCGCACCTCGGTGGAGTTCACCCTCGACGGCGCCGACGCCACCGCCACCCTCGCCCTGACCGACGCCTCGGGCGCCGCCGTCGCTGGCACCTCCTCGCTGTCCGATGACCAGAAGACGGTCTACTTCACCCCGGCGGCCGACCTCACCAGCGGCGCCTCCTACACCTCCACCCTGACCTTCTGCGGCGGCAACCCCAGCGCCACCTTCACCGTCGGCAGCCTCGGCGCCCCGGTCGCCGATCCCAACGCCATGGTGGGCAAGACCTACACCGTGCAGCTCTCGGCCGCCCGCTTTGTCAAGCCCCCCGGCGTGGCCGACCTCCTCCTCGGCCAGCTCACCGACGACGTGCTCCTCGGCGTGAGCGGCATCGACGGCAGCTCCATCCAGATGCTCGGCGCCCTCTCCGAAGGTGCCGGCGGCCCCCAGAACACCTGCTCCCCCAGCATCGACTTCCCCGTGGCTGACTTCTCGGAGAACCCCTTCGTGAACATCGGCCCCGAGAACGTCACCATCGAGGCGGCCGGGCTCACCATCCCCATCGCCAACTTCAACATCTCCGGCGCCTTCGCCGCGGACGGCAGCTACTTCGGCGGCGGCGTGCTCTCCGGCCAGCTCGACGCCCGTGACCTCGCTCCGGCCTTGGCCGACACCCTGGGCACCAGCGACCCCACCGAGCTGTGCGGCCTGCTCGCCGGCTTCGGCGTCTCCTGCGCCCCCTGCGCCGACGGCCAGAGCTTCTGCGTCGACGTGCTCGCCGACGACATCACCGCCCTGGAGAAGTCCGGCACCACGCTCGAGTGTGTCAGTCAGACCGACTGCCACCCCTCCTGCGCCGCCAGCACCTGCGCCGACCCGAACGCCGGCGTCTGCGAGTAGCCTTCTCGGCTCGATGAAGCGGCCCGCCAGCCTCCTGGCGGGCCGTCTTCGTTCTTGGAGACCGAACTGCAATCAGAGGCCCGCTCGGGCTCACTGACTGTCGCCCGTTACTGACCACCGCCAGTGAATACAGTCTCAGTGGAAGGGCCAAAACATTTCGGTTCGAGCACAGAATCCATTGGACACCCGAACCGAACTGGAAGTAGATTCGAGGCTCCTCTTCCTGGTAGGCACTCCACATGCGCCTCTCCGCGCTCGCGCTCCTGTTGATGTCCTGTGTAGACAAAGAGTCCGAAGACACCGGCCCGGCGGCCGACGTCTGCGCCACCGTCCTCCTCAGCGCAGACCCGGCGGCAAACAGCACCGCCGCGCCACTCACGGCGGTTCCCTCGGTGAACCTGTCGGTCAGCGATGCCAGCGCCAACCTGCTGCTCACCACCGCCGAAGGGACGCGGGTGGAGGGCCTCTTCTCCATGGACGGCCGCATCCTCACCTTCACCCCCGCAGCGCCGCTCGAGACGGCCACGGACTACACCGCCGTTGCCACCTGGTGTGGGGGCACCGCCAGCGGCGTCATTCCTTTCACCACCACAGCTGGCGATCTCGTCGGCAACACCTACCGCGTCCCCCTCGGAACGATGACCTATCTCGGCAGCGCCGCTGTGATCACCGAACTCATCTTCACGGAGCCAAGAGACCTTCTGATTCAGGTCAAGGCGCAGTCCACAAGCCACCTCGATCTGAGGGTCGCCCCCACCACAACGACCCTTGGAATGCAGGACGCGTGCCTCGAGTCCCACGACTGGATCGGCGCAGACTTCACCGCCGACCCCCGCTTCGTGACGGTGCCCCATGACTACAGTCCCGGCACCAGCGAGGTGAACGTCCCTCTCTCTTCCATGGTGATCGACGCCACCGTCATGCCAGGGGGCGTGGGCCTTCACAAGCTCCGTGTCACCGGAGACGTCGACGTGCGCGAGGCCGCCACCTTCTTTGCCGACGTC
>JBEIQK010000893.1:0-2516 GCA_040376505.1 Alphaproteobacteria bacterium
CCTTCGCCAAGGCGCTCCAGCTTGGCGCCGTGGTCGACAAGAGCATCCAGGCCGAGGACGTCACCGAGGCCTTCACCTCGGTGGAGCTGCGGGCCCGCACCGCCCGCATGACCCGCGACCGCCTGATCGCCCTGCTGGCCAAGGCCAACTCCGAAGAAGAGAAGCTGCGCCTGCTGGCCGAGCTGCAGCGCGTCAGCGAAGAGCTCGACCGGCTCGAAGCCTCGATGAAGCACCTGTCGGCCCTGGCCGCGCTCAGCCGCATCACCGTGCAGCTCGACCCCCGCCGGCCCATCGACCTGCGCGCCGCCGGCGCCGACGTGGCGGCGCTCTCCTGGATCCGTCAGCTCTCGCCCTTCCACCGGGCCGTGGCCGAGGGCGGCAAGCCGCTGCTGATCGACGTTCCGCCCCAGATGATCCGCCTCGACGCCCGCCCCCACCTCATCGCCGAGGGGGCCGACGGCGCGCGCCTGTGGAGCAGCCGGCAAGACAACACGCCGGTGGGCGACGCCGCCTTCTGGGCCACCGCCATCGAGCAACGCCTGGGCCCCGAGTTTCAGAGCGTCACCCGCGGCACGGTGGGCGACTACACCACCCTGCGCTTCCTCGACCGCTCCGATCAGCCCTACGTCTACGTCATCGCCCTGCGGGTCGACGGCAAGCGCCTGCACCTCGTCGAGCTGTACCTGCCCACCCTGGCCCACGAGGGCCGCTACGCCGAGGCCTTCGCCCAGGCCCTCACCGGGAGCCGCGCATGATCCCGCTCCTCCTCTGGCTGGTGGCGCTGGTCTCCGCCGCGAGCACCACCCAGGTCACGGCCGCGATGAGCCTGCAGGTCGACGACCGCGACGCCGCCACCGCGCACCTCATCGAGGCCGCCCGCTCCAGCGGCGGCTGGTTCAGCGCCCTCGGCCCCACCACCCTGATCCTGCGGGTGCCGGTAGACCAGGTCGAGCCCCTGATGCTGCGCGTCGCCGCCGAGGGCCGGGTGGTGGAGCGCAGCATCCAGCGCCAGGACCACAGCGCCGAGCTCACCGAGCTGAAGACCCGCCTGCAGTCGCGCACCGAGATGTTGACCCGCTACCAGGAGGTGCTGGTGAGCGCCCGGGCCGACGCGGTGGTGATGGTGGAGTCGCAGGTGACAAGCCTCATCGCCGAGATCGAGGGCCTCACCGGCCGCATCCGCGCCCTCGAACACCTCGCGGAATTCGGCGTGGTGTCGCTCAGCTTCGAGTTCCGCGATCGAAAGGCGCCGGCTCCGCTGGGCACCGCCAGCTTCCCCTGGATGAACCACCTGTCGGGCGCCGGGCTGCTCGACGCCTTCCGCACCGATCGCCCCCTGCCCGGAAAGCGCGCCCGCGGCCTCGTCCTCACCCTGCCCGACGGCTTCGCCCCCTTCCCGCGCACCCAGGGCCACCGCGCCACCAACCCGGCTGGCGTGGTCTACGCCGCGCGCGCCTTTCACACCCACCAGCCGGCCGACCTGCCCTTCTGGAGCGAGGCCCTGCGCAACCAACTCAAGAAGGCCGGCTACACCGTGATCTCCGAGCAGCCGCTCGGCGTCGATGGTCTGTCCGCCACCCGCTTTGAGCTGTCGGCCCCGGCCGGCCCCATCGATCTGCGGTGGTCGGTGGTGCTGATCGTCGACGGCAAGCGGGTGCTGGTGGTGGAGGCGGCCGGCGAGCAGGCGGCCTACGCCCGCGCCGAGGCGGCGGTGCAGGCCAGCCTGCGGAGCCTGCGCCTGTGATCGCCCTGCTCACGGGCCTGCTTTGGGCCCTGGAGATCACCGAGCGCCCCCTGCCCTGGAGCGCCGAGCGGCAAGCGCTGACCCTCGACTACCTGCGCGAACACACCGATCCGGCCGCCCAGAGCGTGGAGATGGCGCCCCAGGTGGTGGTGCTGCACTGGACCGCCGGGCCCAGCGCCGAGGCCGCCTTCTCCACCTTCGCGCCGGCCCGCCTCGCCGGCCGCCCCGAGCTGCAGAAGGCCGGCGCCCTCAACGTGGGCGCGCACTTCGTCGTCGACCGCGACGGCGCCGTCTTTCGCCTGGCGCCCGAGACCCGGGTGCTGCGCCACTGCATCGGCCTCAACCACGTGGCCATCGGCGTCGAGAACGTGGGCGGCGGCCGCTACGGCGACCTTACGCCAGCCCAGGCGGCGGCCAACATCGCCCTGGTGCGCGACCTCGCCGCCCGCTTTGCGCTCACCCACCTGATCGGCCACCACGAGGCGAGCCGCCTGCGCGGTCAGCCACCCTATGTGGAGCGCGTCGCGGGGTACACCAACGAGAAGGCCGACCCCGGCGACGCCTTCATGGCCGCCGTGCGCGCCGGCACCGCCGACCTCGGCCTGCGCGGGCCCCCCTGAGCGACGATCAGCGCCGGATCGAGAAGCCGATGCCGCTCTGCTCGCCGTAGCCCGAGGTGGTGATCGAGTAGGAGACGCCCAGGCTGATGGCCTGCAGATCGAGGGTGGCGCCGGTCTGGTAGGTGAACTCGCGGCCAAAGCCAAAGCGGTCC
>JBEIQK010000214.1:0-8932 GCA_040376505.1 Alphaproteobacteria bacterium
GCCGGCCGCGGCGAGCTGCTCGGGGATCTGCACCCGCGGGAAGGTGAGCACCGGAGCGGAGAGGCGGGCCCGCAGGTCTTCGCGGTTGTAGCGGCAGAGGTCGGGATCGGCGCCGAAGGCGTCGTTGAGCACCACGCCGGCGAGGCGCAGGCCGCGGGCGGCGATGGCGTCGGCGCTGAGCAGGGTGTGGTTGAGCACGCCGAGGCGGTTGGCGGCGACGAGCAGCACGGGCAGGCCGAGATCAGCGGCCAGATCGGCCATGTCGTAGCGCGGGCCGATCGGCACCCTCCAGCCGCCGGCCCCCTCGATCAGGCGCACCACGGCGGGGGGATCTGCCTGTAGCCAGCCCAGCAGCGCGACCCGGTCGATCTCCGCGCCCTCCTGTCGCGCCGCCCGATCGGGGGAGGCCGGCGTGAGGAAGGTCGCAAAGCAGCGCGGGGCATGGCCGGCGGCGAGGCCGAGCAGGGCGGCGTCATCGCCGGGGGGCTCGCCGCCGGTGGCCAGCGCCTTCATCGCCGAGACCGGCCTTCCCTCGGCGCGCAGGGCGGCGGCGAGGGCGGCGGTGACCACGCTCTTGCCCACCTCGGTGTCGGTTCCGGTGATGAAGAGGCTGGTCATGGCAGGGGCGGCCCGTCGTCGTCGTCCTCGGGGGGCGGCGGCTCGGCGGCCTTGGGCTTGCGCGGCGCCACCTTGTCGAGCAGGGCCTCGCTGGTCTTGAAGAGGCCGCCCACCACGCTGCGCAGGCCCTCGGCCAGCGGCGCCTCGCCCTCGCGGGGGTGCACCGGGTCCTGGGCGTGCTTGACCGTCTGGTCGAAGGCGGCGATCGGATCGGTGGGGTGCTCCTGGAGCGAGTCTCCGGCGGCCTTGAGCACGCGGCCGAGGGCGTCGCCGGCCTGATCGAGGGCCCGATCGGCCTCGGGGCTGAGGGTGGGCCGATCCGGGTCGAGGGTGTGGCCGGTGAACTTCGACCCCAGCAGGCGGCTGGCGATGCCGCCCACCACCTTGCCAAACTGGGCGAGGCCGTCATCAAGCTCGGAGGGGCGCGGCTTTTCGCTCATCAGGTGCCTCGGCGAAAGGTGAGACCATCGACGGTGTGGGCCTGTCCATCGGCCGTGAGGGCTTGCAGATGGGTCTGGATCTGCAGGGCCGCCAGGGGCCAGAAGGCCGGGTTCAGCTCGGGGTAGACCCGCGGCGCCAGGGCCTCGGCGTCGGCCTGCTCGACGGCGGCGAGGGCGGCGAGGATCTGCTGGCTGCGCAGGTTTCGGTGGGCGATGTACTGATCGATCAGGGCCGGGCCGTCGACGATGGCCGGGCCGTGGGCCGGCAGCAGGGTGCGCACCCCGAGGGCCTTGAGGCGGGCGAGGTGGTGCAGGTAGGCGCGCAGGTCGCCCTCGATTGGATCGATGAGGATGGTGCCCTCGGCGGCCACCATGTCGCCCACGGCGGCCACGCCGTCGTCGCGGAGCAGGCAGAGGTGCCCGGGGGCGTGGCCGGGTGTGTGGCGCACTGTCCAGCCCTGCCAGGCGTCGCCCTCGTCGAGCTGCCTTCTGATCGGCAAGTCGAGGCGGGCGGCGGTCTCGGCGTGGGCCCAGATCTGTACGCCCAGCGCCTCGGCGAGAAAGCCGGCGGCGCCGACGTGATCGCCGTGGTGGTGCGTGAGAAAGAGGGCGTCAACGCGCAGGCCGCGGGCGACCTGCAAGAGCCGGGCCTGCTCATCGGCGTCGATCGGGGCGGGATCGACGAGCAGCACACGATCTTCGCCGAGGATCCAGCAGTTGGTGGTGGTGGCGGGCGGCAGGGTCGGGGTGCGCAGCGCGAGCCGCATCACCCCCGGCGCGACCGGCGCAGGCCCGCTCATCCGAAGCGCCAGAAGAGAAAGACCATGCCGACCAGGATGAGCAGGCTGCCCATCGCCATCCCCACGTACTCGCTGGGCAAGAAGTTGGGGATCGAGGGCCCGTCTTCGGGATCCACCGGCGTGGCGCGCACCTCGGTAGGCGGCGGTGCCGGGGCGGGGGCCGGGCGGGCCGGGGCCACCACCCGCACGGGGGCCTCGGGGGCCGGCGGGGCGGGCACCATCACCGGCAGGTCCTCCTGTTGGGTCACCTCCTGCTCGGCCGGCAGGCGGCGCGGCGGCGGCTCCAGCGCTTCGTCTTCCTCCTCGTCGGTGGCGATGATGCCGAGGTTGCTGTCGGTGTCTTCGGGCACCAGGGTGGGGTTGCTGGGCTTCACCGGGAAGGTGGGGCTCTCCAGGGGCAGGATCGGCCGCGGAAAGAAGCCCGTGGGCGACGGATCGTAGGTGTCGCTCGGATCGGGAGGCGGCGGCGGGGGCGGCGCGCGCAGGGGGGAGACCGGCAGGGGCCGGGGAGCGGGCGCGCTGACCTCCACCACCCGCACGGTGGGGGCCTCGACGGCGGCGGCGACCTGGGTGGGGGCCTCGGTGTCGTCGGCGCCCTCGGGGGCGGGGCGCAGGCGGGCCCAGGCATGGCTGGCCACGCCGAGGCGGTCGGGGCGGCCCTCGACGCGGGCGATCTCCATGAGAGACCGCACCAGATCGGCCTCGCGAGGGAATCGCTCGCCGGCGGCGGGGGCCAGCATCTGGGCGAAGACCCGCGCGGCCGGGGGGCAGATGCGCTCGACCTTGTCGACCCAGGGCTGCACGCGGCCGTTGAGGGCGTCGGATTTGCGGTCAAAGGAGCCGGTGTAGAGCCGCTCGCCGGTGATCAGCTCCACGCCGAGCGCGCCCAGCGACCACTGGTCGGAGCGGGCGTCGACAAAGGCGCCGGCGGCCTGCTCGGGGGGCGTGTAGCCGGCGTGGGTGCCGGGGGGCACCACGCCAAAGCCCATCACCATCACCTCGCCGCGCGGGGTGAGCAGCACCCGGCCGGCGCCGAGCCAGCTGTGCAGCAGGGCGCCGCCGCGCGGGCCGGGCACGGCGTGGGCGGTGCGCAAGGCCTGGGCCACCTCGGCGAGGATGTCGAGGGCGGTGGCGGGATCGAGGGTGAGCTTGCCCTCGCGCTGCAGGGTGAGGATGTCGGCGAGGGTGGCGCCTTCTGTCCAGGTCATGGCGATGGCGCAGGGGCCGCCGTAAAAGCCGATGGCCTTGGGCACCCGCACGTCGTCAATGGCGCGCAGCACGGCGTATTCGTGGCGGATGCGGGCGTTCTGCCGCTCGTCATGCGGGTTCTCGGCGATGCGCACCGCCACCACCCGCGGCTCGCGGCTGCTGTCGGGGCGCATGGCGCGGAAGAGCAGCGCGCCGCGATCGGCGTCGATGCGCTCCATCAGGAGGAAGGGCCCTACGCGGGTCCCGACCTGGGGCGAGTTGGCGTCCACGGCGGCTCTCTCCGCTCAGAGGTTGCGGCGGTATTCGCCGCCCACCGCGTACAGAGCGTGGGTGATCTGACCCAGGCTCGCCACGCGAACGGTGTCCATCAGCTCGCCGAAGATGTTGCCGCCGCTGCGGGCGACCTCTTGGAGGCGGGCCAGCGCGGCCGGCGTCTGGGCGGTGTGCTGCTCTTGAAAGGCGCGCAGACGGTGGATCTGGTCGTGCTTCTCGTCGTAGGAGGACCGGCGCAGCTCGACGGGGGGCGGCTCCCAGTCGTCGCCGGCGGTCGCCGGATCGATGAAGGTGTTGATGCCGATAATGGGCAACTCGCCGGAGTGCTTGAGCCGCTCGTAGTGGTGGCTCTCCTCCTGGATCTTCCCGCGCTGGTACTGGGTCTCCATCGCGCCGAGCACGCCGCCGCGGCGGTCGATGGCCTCGAACTCACGCAGCACCGCCTCTTCAACCAGGGCGGTGAGCTCCTCGACGATGAAGCTGCCCTGCAGGGCGTTCTCGTTCTTCAGCAGGCCGAATTCGGCGTTCAAGATCTTCTGGATGGCCATCGCCCGCCGCACGCTCTCCTCGGTGGGGGTGGTGACGGCCTCGTCGTAGGCGTTGGTGTGCAGGCTGTTGCAGTTGTCGTAGAGGGCCAACAAGGCCTGCAGCGTGGTGCGGATGTCGTTGAACTGGATCTCGCGGGCGTGCAGCGACCGGCCGCTGGTCTGGATGTGGTACTTGAGCTGCTGGCTGCGGGCGTTGGCGCCGTAGCGGCGGGCCATCGCCACGGCCCAGATGCGCCGGGCCACGCGGCCGAGCACGGTGTACTCGGGGTCCATGCCATTGCTGAAGAAGAAGCTCAGGTTGGGGGCGAAGTCGTCGACGACCATGCCGCGCGCCCGGTAGTACTCCACCAGGGTGAAGCCGTTCGACAGCGTAAAGGCGAGCTGGCTGATGGGGTTCGCGCCCGCTTCTGCGATGTGGTAGCCGCTCACCGAGACCGAGTAGTAGTTGCGGACGTCGTTCTCGATGAACCAGCTCTGGATATCGCCCATCATGCGCAGGGCGAACTCCAGCGAGAAGATGCAGGTGTTCTGGGCCTGATCCTCTTTGAGAATGTCGGCCTGCACGGTGCCGCGCACCACGCTCAGCGTGCGGGCGCGCAGCGCTGCGTCTTCGGCGGCGTCGGGGGCGCGGCCCTCGCGGGCGGCGAAGGCGGCGCGCTGCTGATCGATGGCGGTGTTGAGGAAGAAGGCCAGCAGGATCGGCGCCGGCCCGTTGATCGTCATGCTCACCGAGGTGGTGGGCGCGCAGAGGTCAAAGCCCCGGTAGAGCAGGGCCATGTCGTCGAGCGTGGCGATGGACACGCCCGACTCGCCGATTTTGCCGAAGATGTCGGGGCGCTCGGCGGGGTCTTCGCCGTACAGCGTCACCGAGTCGAAGGCGGTGCTGAGCCGGTGGGCGGTCTCGCCCTTGCACAGGTAGTGAAAGCGCTCGTTGGTGCGCGCCGGGCCGCCTTCGCCGGCGAACATGCGCTTGGGCTCTTCGGCGAGGCGCTTGAGCGGGAAGACGCCGGCGGTGTAGGGAAAGGAGCCCGGCACGTTTTCGGTGAGCAGCCAGCGCAGCACGTCGCCCGGATCGGTGAAGCGCGGCAGGCTCACCCGCGGAATGGCCGTGCCCGAAAGCGAGCGGGTGCGCAGGACCTGGCGCACCTCCTGCTTGCGCACGGTGTAGACGAAGGTGTCGCCGCTGTAGGCCTCTTTCAAGCGCGGCCAGCCGTCGAGGGCCTGGCGGGCCGGCCGGTCGAGCAGGGTCTGCAGCTCGGCGGCGCGGGCGCGGAGGGGGGCGGCGAGGTCGGGGCACTCCTCGGCCGAGAGGAGCAGGGCGGCGCTGCGGCGGGCGAGGGCGGCCTGGGCCTCGACCCAGGCGAGGAAGGCGCGCTGCCCACGGGCGATCTCGCCCAGGTAGGCCAGCTCGTTGGGGGGATGATCTGGCGGCGCGGCGGCGTGGCCTTGACGCCAGGGTCAGGCAGGGCGCTCACCCAGGGACGGCCGTCGTGGGCGGCGATGCGGCCGAGCAGGTGCAGGTAGGCGGCGTTGACGCCCACGTCGTTGAACTGGCTGGCGATGGTGCCAAAGACCGGCAGGCTCTCGTCGGGCTGCTCCCACCACTGCTTGTTGCGGCGCACCTGCTTGCGCACGTCGCGCAGGGCGTCTTCGGCGCCGCGGCGATCGAACTTGTTGAGCACCACCATGTCGGCGAAGTCGAGCATGTCGATCTTCTCGAGCTGGCTGGCTGCACCGTACTCCGGCGTCATCACGTAGAGGTGCAGGTCGCTCACCGCGGTGATGCCGCTGCTGCCCTGGCCGATGCCCGAGGTCTCGACCACGATGAGGTCGAAGCCGGCGTGCTGACAGAGGCGGATGGCGTCGGCGGTGGCGGCCGACAGCTCCACGCCGGCGGCGCGGGTGGCGAGGCTGCGCATGAAGACCGATGGAAAGCGGGCGGCGTTCATGCGGATGCGGTCGCCCAGCAAGGCGCCGCCGGTGCGACGCCGGGTGGGATCGACGCTGAGCACGGCGATCTTGCGGTGGGGGTGGTCGACCACGAGGCGGCGGACCAGCTCATCGGTGAGCGAGCTCTTTCCGGCGCCGCCGGTGCCCGTGATGCCCACCACGGGCGCCTTGCGCGCGGGGGCCTCGGCGAGGAGGGCCACCAGCGCGGGGGGCGCGGCCTCGGGGCGCTCCTTGGCCTCTTCGCACAGGGTGATGGCCCGGGCGAGGGCCCGGCGCTCGCCGGCGCGCAGGCCAGCCTCGTCGAAGCGAGCCGGGTCGCCATGGTCGGCGTCGGCGGTGGCCAGGAGATCGTCGATCATCCCGAGCAGGCCGAGGCGCCGACCGTCCTCGGGCGAGTACACCCGGCGGATGCCATGGGCGTGCAGGCGACGGATCTCATCGTTGACGATGACGCCGCCGCCGCCGCCGAAGATGCCGATGTTGGAGGCACCCTGCTCGGCGAGCAGATCGTACATGTAGGTGAAGAACTCGATGTGCCCGCCCTGGTAGCTGGACAGCGCGATGGCGTGAGCGTCTTCTTCGATGGCGGCCTTGACGATGTCGGCGACCGCGCGGTTGTGCCCGAGGTGGATGACCTCGGCCCCGCCGTCTTGAATGACCCGGCGCATGATGTTGATGGCGGCGTCGTGGCCATCAAAGAGGGAGGCCGCCGTGACGACGCGGACCTTGTTGCGCAGGACATACCTGGCGGGAGCGGTTGCAGGGGTGGAGGCAGACATGCGGGCCCGCTTAACCAGAATCCCGCGCGGCGCGCCGCCCCCGACCGGCCATCCCGCGCTTAGGCGAGCGAGATGTGCAGATCCTGCGCGCCCTCAAAGCGCACGGCGATGTGGTCGGCGTGGAGCTGAATCGTCCGCAGCTCGATGCGAAAGAAGAGCTTGGTGGCCGTCACCGAGGCGCCCTGGGTGAAGCGAAGGGTGAAGGAGGCCTCCTCGCGGTGGATCTGTCCGCCCAGGTGGGCGCCGATGTCGAGGTGAACATCGAAGCCCAGCAGACGCACCTTGCGCTCAATCGGCGGACCGTCGTTTTCAAAGCGGTCGTCGTGGAGAATCAGATCGCCGCGCGAGAGGAGCTGCGTGTGAAAGGCCGGCGCCACCCGCACGCCCAGCACCCGCAGCAGCTCTTCGAGCGGGAGACGCTGCCCGGGGCCGTGGGCGCAGACGCGCCGCACCAGCTTGCCGACCTCGTCTCTCAGGTCGGGGCGGGAGATTTTTAGGGGTTGAAGTCGCATTCTCGTCAAGAAGGGTGCGCCGTCATCGCTGGAATCGACGAGAGTTGGGCGCCGCTTTGTCAGGGCTATCCGGGGTGGACAGGGGCCCGCCATGATATGAAGGCTGGGTGTTTGCGAGCGCCCGCCCTCTGGCAGGCCGCGCCAGACCCCTTCGGTCGGGTGAACGCAGGCACCCGCCGCCGATCAGGGAGCCACCGGATGAGCCAGGGCATCGAACCGACCCTCTTCAAGTCGGCCCTCGGGCGTTTTGCTTCTGGGGTCACGGTGGTCACGGTGGTGGGTCCGGAGGGAGATCATGGCATGACCGCCAGCTCCTTCGCCTCGGTGTCGCTCAGCCCGCCCCTCGTCCTGGTCTGCGTGAAGAAGGGTAACGCCACCCATGGGCTCCTCGAAGCGGCGGGTCGCTATGCGATCAACCTGCTCGGCGCCGATCAGGTGAGCGTGTCGAACCGCTTCGCCGGCTGGTGGGAGGCGGGGCGCTCCAAATGGGACGATCTGACCATCGAGCGGGCGCCCCACAGCGGCGCGGCCTTGATTGGGGGGTCGCTGGTGAGCCTCGATTGTGCGCTCCACGAGCGCTTCGACGCCGGTGATCACAGCATCTTTGTCGGACGGGTGGTGGGGGCCTGGCTCTCGGAGGGAGAGTCCAAGGCCCTGTCGCCCTTGCTTTACTTCGCGGGCGGCTACCGCTCCATCGGGCCCGCCCTCTAGAATTCGTACTCGGGAGGTTCATCATGCCCAAGGCCAGGCACGTCGTCGTCACCGGCGGGGGGCGCGGCATCGGCGCAGCGACCGCCAAGCGCTTCAAAGAGCTGGGCTACCGCGTCACCATCATGGCACGCACGCGCAATGAGATCGAGCCGCTGGCCGATCAGATCGGCGCCTACGCGGTGCGGGTGGACGTCGGCGACCCGGCCAGCGTGGAGGCGGCCTTCATGGCGGCGGGCCCGGTGGATGTGCTCATCAACAACGCGGGCATGGTGCGGGCCTCGCTCGTCACCAAGACCGACGTGCGGGTTTGGGAGGAGCACCTCAAGGTCAACCTCACCGGCGCCTTCCTCTGTTCGCTCAAGGTGCTGCCGGGCATGATCTCGCGGGGCTGGGGGCGCATCGTCAACATCAGCAGCATCTACGGCATGCGCGGCCAGCCCTACATGGCGGCCTACAGCGCGTCGAAGATGGGGCTGATCGGCTTCACCCGGGCCCTGGCGGCCGAGGTGGGCGAAAATGGCGTCACCGTCAACGCCATCTGCCCGGGCTTCGTGCAGAGCCCGCTGATGGCCAGCGCGGTGGCCCAGGTGGTGGAGAAGTCCGAGCGGCCCGAAGAGGAGATCCTTCGCCTGCTGCGCGACCGCTCTCCCCAGAAGCGGGCCTTTACCGCCGAAGAAGTGGCGGAGACCATCTCCTTCTTCGCCACCGAAGGTGCCCGCGGCATCAACGGCCAGAGCCTCGTGCTCGACGGCGGCGAGCTGGCGAGCTGACAGCGGGCGCCCTGCCAATCGCAGGGCGCCGCGCCGGTTCAGGGTTCGAAGCGGTAGCCGACCCCGTGGATGGTGAGGATGTGGCGGGGGTCGCCGGGGGTACGCTCGATCTTCTTGCGCAGCTTCAAGATCTGGTTGTCGACGGTGCGGGTCTGCATGGTGGGGGCATAGCCCCAGACCTTCTCCAGCAGCTCCTCGCGGGTGACGTCTTTGCCTTCGTTTTCGACGAGGTAGTTGAGCACGCCGGCCTCGTGGGTGGTGAGGCGCTCCTCGACGCCGTCGCGGCGCAGGAGCCGCTTGCGCATGTCGACCTCGGCCTCGC
>JBEIQK010000640.1:0-3945 GCA_040376505.1 Alphaproteobacteria bacterium
ACAGACCGTCGCGCGCGAGGACGGCGCCACCGAGGCCTGGTCGCCGGCGGCCGAGGCCGGCGAGCCCCTCGACCCCCGCGGCCTCGATCCCCTCGCGGCGCTCACCCTCTTCGAAGAGGAAGGCGGGGCGCGGCTCGGCTGGTATGTGTCCAGCACCGTGGGCCTCGTCGGCGGCTTTTTGGAGCAGTCCGACGGCGGTGCCGTGCGCTGGCTGCGCCTGTCGAGCAGCGCCGGCGACACGCCCGACGCGCTCTTTCCGCTGCACGACGGCGATCTGTGGGTGGAGCGCACGCTCCTTGAGGGGGCACCATGAACCGTCGCCAGCTCCTCGCCGGCCTGGGGCTCGGCGGCCTCGCCGGCCTGCTCAGCGGGCGTCGGGCCCGCGCCGCAGGGGTGGATGATCCACTGTTGATCGTCTACTTCGTCAAGGGGGGCTGGGACCCGAGCTATGTCTTTGACCCGCACCCCCTCTCCGCCGTCATCCAGGGCGACCCCGAATCCGAGCTGGTGGAGGTCGGTGGCATCCCCCTCGCCGTCGCCGCCAGTCGGCCCGCCGTGACGGACTTCTTTGCAGCCTACGGGCCCCAGTCGGTGGTGGTCAATGGCGTGGCGGTGGGCTCGATCAGCCATGTCACCTGCACCCGCCTGATGTACACCGGCGCCCTCGTCGAGGGCTCCGCCGACATGGCCTCGTGGATCGGCGCCGGCCGCGGCGCGGGGCAGATCCTGCCGAACCTTATCCTGTCGGGGCCGCGTTTCCCGGGCGCCTTTGGGGCGAGCGCCATCCCGCTGTCTTCGCTGCTCTTTGGGGTCGCCCAGGGTCAGTCGCCGGCCGGTGCGGCCTATGTCGCCGACGACGAGGCCGCGATCCGCGACTGGCTGCGCGGAGAGGCGGAGGGGCTGCGCTTTCCCGGCGCCAGCGCCCTGGGGGCCGACCTCGTCACGGGCCTGGGGCGGCGGGCCGAGCTGGAGGCGGTTGCGGGAGAATTTGACGGTTACACCGGTGTTACGGAGGCGGAGCAGGTCGGCGCGGCCCTGACCGCGCTCTCGCTCGGCCTCTCGCGCTGCGTCTGCCTGGAGGGCGATGTGCCGGGCTTTGGCCAGTGGGACAGCCACCAGGACAACGCCGGCAACCAGAGCCGCTGCTACGAGCATCTGTTCGGCCGACTCTCCACCCTGATGGCCGGCCTCTCGGCCACGGCGGGCCCGGCCGGCGGCTCCCTGCTCGACCAGACCACCGTGCTGGTGCTCTCCGAGATGGGCCGCACCCCCGTGGAGAACGCGGCGGGCGGCAAAGACCACTGGCCCTACACCAGCGCCCTGCTGGTGGGTGCTGGGCTCGACGGCGGTCGGGTGGTGGGTGCCACCGACGACAGTCTCGTGGGCCTCGCCGTCGACCCCGAAGATGGCCTGCCCACCGAGGCGGGCGCCCGCATCGGCCCCGCGGAGCTGCTCGCCGGCCTGCTGGAGCGCTTCGACATTGACCCCGACCCCATCTGGCCCGGCGTCCGCCCCCTGCGCGCCCCCTGGAGCGGCTGAGGCTCCGTCGGGCGGGGTTTGAGGGGGATGGGCGAGGGACGGCCGCTGGACGGTCCCGGCCCACCGGTCTCATCGGTTAGGCCTTCGTCCAGGAGAGTCGGGCCATGGCCCCTGTGTCGTCTTCGTCGAGCCCCCTGTTTCACGCCCTGCTGCGGCCCCTCCACCTTGGTGTGTTGGGCCTTGGCAGCGCCGTCAGCACGGTCACCCTGCTGTCCTCGGCGGCCCTAGGCTCGGCCCTGCCGGCGGCCGGGCTGATCGCGGTCACCGGCCTCGCCTACGTCGGGATGGTCGGCCTGGAGCTGGTCTTCAACGGCCCCGCCGCGCCGACCCCGGCCCCGACCCCCGCCGACGACCTCGACCCCCAACTCGCGGCGATCCGCGCCGCCGCCGAGCGCCTCGGACCCCTGATTGATCAGGGCGGTGTGCCCCTGATCGAGGTTCGCCTGCGCGTCGATGGCCTCTGTTCGGAGGCCGAGGCGACAGTGGGGCGGGTGCGCAGCCTGCGCGCCCTCATCGCCCAACTCCCCGTGGAGGCCCTCCAGCAGGCCCTCCGCGAGCGGGAGCGCGCCGAGTCGGCCGCCCGCGACCCTGAAGCCCGGGCGCTGCTCTCGGCGGCGGTGGAGGCCCAGAAGGCCCAACTCACCGGCCGGCAGCGCCTCGTGGGCCTCGAAGAGCGCAGCCGCGCCGCCTTGACCCTCGCCGAGAGCACGCTTGGCGCCCTCTTCGCGCGTGTCAGCGCCCAACTGCACGATCCCGCCGGCCCCCAGGCCGAGGGCCTGCTCGCCGAGGTCGAGGGCCTGGAGCAGGAGTTAGGCGCCGTTCAACAGATCACCGCGGCCACCCTGGCCGAGATGGGAGCCCTCCATGTCCAAGGCCGGTAAGGTCGCCATCCTCGTCTTCTTCCTGGCGGTGCTCTGCGCGGTGGGCGGCGCCACGATCTTCGCGCTGATCGAGCCGGGCAAGTCGTCGAGCGACGTCGCCAAGGTGGAGGCCTCCGACCCGCCGTCCAAGCCCTCCAAGGCGGGTGCCCCGCCGCCCGAATCGGGGGAGAGCGAGGCGCTACGCCGCATTCGCGCTGCCGCCGTGCTCCGGGTGGGGATGGACACGGGAGAGCCCCCCTGGACGGGCACGCCGCCGATGTACCAGAAAGACAGCGCAGGCAAAGACGCCGGCTTCGATGTCGAGGTGGCCGAGGCGATCGCAGCGGCGATCGGCGTCGACAAGGTCGAGATCGTTCACGCCCGCTACTCGGAGCTGCCCGACCTGCTCGGCGATCCATCGGGCAAGATCGACCTCGTGATCAGCGGCTACAGCCCCGCGGAGCTGGCCGGTGTGGTCTGGTCAGACCCCTATCTGGAGTACGGTCTGTGTTTGATTGTGCCCGCCGACTCCAAGATCAAGAGCACCAAAGACCTCTATGGCGAGGCGGTCGGCATCTTCGACGATGACGCCGCCGCAGCCGAGGTGGGCGGTCTGATCAAGGGCTACACCGAGCTGGTGCGCCTCGAAGATGGCTACTGGGATCAGCTCCTCTCGGGGCGCTTCGCGGGCTTTGTCTACGACTACCCCTACGCCGTGGCCGAGATCAACCGCTTCTACGCCCAGAACCCGCACCGCAAGGGCGCCTTTCGCATCGCCCAGCACAACCTCACCGACTCCACCTACGCCGTCGGCCTGCGCGCGGCAGACGCCGATCTCCTCGGGCCGATCAACGCGGCCTTGTCGGCCTGGATGGCCAGCCCGGCCTACATCGAGGCCGTCAAGCGCCACCTGAGCAGCGGCCTCGCCGCCGCTGCCCCCAAGGACGCCACCCGCCGCACCGTGGCGGTGCAGGCCGGCGACACCCTGAGCCGCATCGCCGCCCGCGAACTGGGCGGGTCGGAGCGCTGGAAGGACATCTGGGCCCTCAACAAGGACCGCTTTCCCAACCCCCACCTGATCGAGGTGGGTGACCAGGTGATCCTGCCGTAACAGAGGTATAACGCCAGGTTACGCCTTGTTTTCGCCCAGGCTGGGAAAGCGTAGGGTGAAGATCGTGCCCACGTCGAGGCGCGAGTGCAGGTGCAGCGAGGCGCCGGCCCGCTGCGTGGCGGCCTGCACCACGGCGAGGCCAAGGCCGGTGCCCCCCACCCGGGCGCTGAAGTAGGGCTCGATCGAGCGGCGCCGGACCTCTTCGCTCATGCCGGAGCCGTCGTCCTCCACGCTCAACACCACGCCCCCCTCCTCGACGCTGGCCCGCACCCGCACCTCGCCCCCGGGCTTGGAGTGCTGGCCGGCGTTGATGACGAGGTTGAGCAGGATCTGCTCCAGATCAACGATCTCCGCGCGGATCTCGGGCGCGCCGGAGACGAGGATCACGAGGCGAACTCGCTCGGGCAGCAAGCGGCGGAGCATCGGCGCGAGGCG
>JBEIQK010000794.1:0-2972 GCA_040376505.1 Alphaproteobacteria bacterium
CCTCGGTCAACGCCCTGCTGGCGTTGGGGCGGGTGGAGGAGGCCTGGACGCGCATGGAGTCGCGCTGGCCTCTCGCCGAGGAGGCCATGCTGGTGAACGTGAAGGTGGTGGGCCCCCACTTGCGCTTTACCCGCGGGCGGGTGGCGCTGCACCGGTTCTTTCAGAGCGGCGACCCCGCCGCCCTCGCCGTGGCGCGGGCTTGCGCCCGTCACTTGCGCTGGTCGTGGAGCCGGACCTCCCAGGCCTGGGGGGCAGTCCTCCAGGCGAGCCTGACGGCCGCCACCCACCCCCAAGACCGCCAGGCCGCCCTCCGTCAGGCCCAGGAGGCCCTCGGCGCCGCCAACCTGGGCCTCTACCGCTGGGCGGCCTCGGCCCAGTGCCTCGACCACACCGTGGAGGTGCCCCTCAGCTCGCTCTCCTCCACGCGGGCGCGGCGGGTGCTGCATCCCCGGCGCCTGGCCGACCTCCTGGTGCCGATGCCCCGCCGCGAGGCCTGATCAGACGGGAAGGCCGACCGCGCGCAGCAGATCGCGGAGCAGCTGCTGCTGGGGCGCGCTCAAGATCCCGTTGAGCGAGGCCGCCTGCCCGCGCGCGACGGCCTCGATCACCGCCGCAGCGGAGAGGCCTTCGGTGAGCCGCTGATCGAGCTGCAGGATCTCAAAGAGGTGGGGCTTGCCGATCTTGAAGAGCTCGGCGTCGACCCTCTTGAGCCAGCGCAGATCGGGCAGCTCGTGATCTTCGGGGTCCCAGATCTCGCAGAGGTCGCCCATCAGGGCGCGCGGGATGGAGTCGAAGCCGGGGAAGGGTGAGGGGCCCGGGGTGACGGGCGGTTTGACATACACTGCCTGGTGGTAGAGGATCGCGTTCACCGCGTGGCGCGCCGACTCATTGGCTGCTTCCATCGTGGTCATGCGCGTGGCGGTGCGCTGGTGGGGCCCGGCCACCACCCAGCGGTGGTGACAGAGCCGGTACTCGATGGGCGTGCTTGGCTCGGGCTCCAGGCTGCTGCCGGAGATGCGCCCCATCAGCGTGCGGGCCACCGGCTCGGTCGACGGCGGGGGGCTGCGCCGCTCCCAGTCCACGGGCAGGTTGATGAGGAAGGGCGCTGCGTTGCGCGCGGACGTGCCCCCATCGGCGGCCGTGTAGTAATCATCGAGGTGATAGGCGAGGTAGCCCGGGATGAGGTCGGCGAGGTTGACCCCAACCCCCAGGCCCGAGGTGTCGAAGATCTCGGTGACCGCCTGGCGCCAGGCCTCGGCGGCAATCTGGTCTTTGGACAGATCCCAGGCGCGGTTGGCCCCGCCATCGTAGACATTGCCGATGTCCACCGAGAGCAGCCCGCGAAAGCCGAAGTCCTCGGAGATCTTCACCCGCCAGAACTGAGGCTGCGACACGCTGGACAGACCCCAGGTCGAGTCGACATAGTAGGTGTGACCCGGCGTATACTTGAGGTCAGCGCCCAGGTAGAACTGGATACCTGGAAAGTGGCGGAAGGGCCCCACCCGCGTGCCCGCCGTCTGTGCATCTTCGGTTGGCAGATAGGCGGAAGCATGGGCCTGGCGCCAGTCGTAGAGGTGCTTCATCGCCCCATGCAGGAGTGCTGCAGCAGTGTCGGTCGCGGCCGGCAGGTGTTGCCAGACCCGATCGAGGGGGGTGGCGAGGACATAGTAGGTCGGCAAAAAGGCAGCGCCATCTTCGCCATCGCAGGCGTCGTAGCGGTTGTAGGTGTGCACCCCGTCTTCGTCCTTGTCGGGGGCAACTTGCCAGTTGGGCTCCAGCTCCACGCATTCTTCGGGCGGATCGGTGCTCTCCACCGTGGGGTCTCTCCATGCGGTGTAGGGGGTCGAGCCGGGCGTCAGGCCATTGTTGGTGGTGTCCAGCTCGCCGCGGAAGAAGCGCACGCCCTGGCGCTTGAGGTAGCGCTTCCAGGGGTCGAGCCAGGCCTCCGAGGTGGGACCGTTCAGGAGCATGTCGGTGCGACCGCTGTCCTGGAGTTGGTCGATCATCAGCTGCACCGAGATGTTGCCGTAGGTGTGGGCGTCGATCTCGTCTTCTTTCATCGCCAGCAGGCCCTGGGAGCTGACCTTGATGTGCTTTCGGAAGGCCGGGCTGTAGCGGTCGGGCACGTCGCCGCCGAGGAATTCCCAGTAGGTGCCCTCGTGGCCGATCCCCGGGCGCGCCCAGGCGGCGCGGCGGGCGTGGCAGGCGGTCATGAATTGCAGGGTCTTCAGCTCGAGCCAGGCCACATCGCTGTCCAAGAACTGGAGCTGCCCCTTGGTTGTGGCCAGAAAGGCCCGCAGCTCCTCCGCCGAGCGCACCGGCCGCCGCGGCACCCGCGCCACGCCCTGGTTCTTGAGGCCCACCCCCTGCATCTGGGTGGCGACGAGCCGGGCGATCTGGACGAAGCGCGCCCGCAGATGCGCGAGCACTTCCTTGAGTTCGGTGGCCTCCTCGGGCGTGAGGTTGCCTCGGGTCTTCTCCTCGACGACGCCAAGAAGATCGATGGCGAACTGCGCGCCGACGACATCGACCACGACGCGGCCGGTCTGCGGGTCGCCGTAGGCGCCGAGCCCCATCATCGCCTGGCTCGCGAGGGTCGCGACGAGGGTGCGGAATTCAGCTGGGGGCATCTCGCCGGGTGCGCCACCGTGGTCGTGGCCGGCCTGCTTCTCGGCTTCCCTCTCGGCAAGGCGCTCCTTCTCGGCCTGGGCCTGCGCCTTCCAGTCGGAATCGATGTGCAGCTTCGGGGCTTCGTCGCTCATGCGTCGAGAATAGCGTCCCCGCGACACGCGCGGTGCGCGGGTCGGTAGGATTCCGCCATGTCGCGGAATCGCGGGTTCTATCTCCCGTTCCTTCTCACAGGCTGCTCGCTGCTTGCGGCGGGCTGCTCGACCAACGCCGGCCCCGAGCGCGCGGCGCTTTCGATCCGCGACTTCGCGCATCCGCCTGCGGGATTGAAGACCGATACCCTC
>JBEIQK010000347.1:0-6526 GCA_040376505.1 Alphaproteobacteria bacterium
CGGCGGCCATCGAGGCCTTTTCCCCCGACGTGATCATCAGCAATGACCTCGTCGACCCCACCGTGATGGGCCTGCTGGCCGAGGCGGCGCCCTGGTGGGCGATGGTGCAGGATCACCGCGCCTTCTGCCCGGGCATGGGCAAGTGGCACGCCGAGCAGCGGGTCTGCGCCGAGCCGATGGGCGCTGCCTGCGCGGCCTGCCTGCCCGACCCCGACTATGGGCCGCGGATGCGGGCCCTCACCGAGGCCCGCCGCGACGCCCTGCGCCGGGCCACAGGGGTGACGGTGCTCTCCCAGGCGATGCGCCAGGAGCTCCTGGCGGTGGGCCTTGAGCCGGCGCGGGTGGTGGTGGTGCCTCCCTTCGTGGACGGTCTGCCAGCCCTGTCGCCCGGGCCGCTCACCCACCATCTCTTCGCCGGGCGACTGACCGCGCACAAGGGGGTGAGCCAGGCCCTGGCCGCCGCCGCCCAGACCCGCCTGCCCTTGCGGGTGGTGGGCGCGGGGCCCCTCGCCGATGAGGTTCGCGCCGCCGGCATCGCCGTCGAGTGGGTCGATCGGGCCGGCCTCGCCCAGGCCCTCTCGGGGGCGGCGAGCCTCTGGCTGCCCTCGCTCTGGGCCGAGCCCTTCGGCATCATCGGCCTGGAGGCCCTCTCCGCCGGCGTGCCGGTGATCGGCAGCGCCGTGGGCGGGGTGGGCGACTGGCTCGACGACCGGGTGGGCTGCCTCGTGCCGCCCGGCGATGTCGGGGCGCTGGTGGCTGCCGCCCGGCGGTTGGAAGACGATCCCTCGCTTTGTCGCAAGCTGGGCGCCGCCGGAGCAGCTCGGGTAGCCGAAGGATTCGATCCGGCGCGGATCGTCGGGATGCTTCAGTCCTGCTGGCGGGTCAACGCGACGAGCTCCACGGCGCCCACCGGATAGCGCACACCGTTCACCTGCACGGCGATCTCGTGTCGCCCCGGGAAGTGGGTGCGGGTGCTGTGCTGAGCCAGGGAGATGGTCTTGCGGAAGGTGGCCCGATCGCCCCCGGCGCTGAGCACGGCGGCGCCGAGCTTGAAGACCTTGGCCGCCACAGCACCCCGGGCCTTGATGAAGAAGACCACGAGGTCGACCACCAGCGACTGGGCCGGGGCCTCCGCCACCACCGAGACCTCCACTGCGAGCTTGCCGCCGATCGGCAGCGGATCGGCCGGCAGGCGGGCCGAGACGCGCACCGCGGGGGCTTCGCCGCCACCGAGGAGGGAGAGGGCGCCGGGGTAGGCCTTCTTGATGAGGTCGCGCAGGCCATGACGCACCAAGGGGGCGCGGTCGGGGCGCTGACGCAGCCAGCCTGCACAGATCGCCACCGCGCGGTCGGGCTCGTCTTTGCCGATGTCGCCGATGTGGTTCGCCACCGAGCGCCGCACATCGGGGCTGGGATCGTCCACGAGTTGGTGCAGCAGGGCCTCGATCGCCGCCGGCTCCCTCACCCGCAGGCGGCTGGCCCAGGGCAGGCGTGGCCGGCTGCCCTCCGAGACGAGGCGCCGCACGAGGGGGCGCGGATCCTGGGCCCAGCGCTGCAATTGCGGCAGGGTCTGCTCCCAGGCCTGATCGAGGAAGACCCGGATGCTGAACTCGCAGGAGAAGCGCTGGGTGAGCACCTCCTGGGCGAGCAGCGAGGTGGGGATGTCGACGAGGCCGTGCTCAGCGATGAAGACGGTGTGCGGCAGGTAGAAGAAGGGGGCCATGCCCTGGCCCTCCATCCCCGGCAGGGGCGGGCCGGCCGATCGCACGAGGATGTCGACCGCGGCTGCGTAGTCGGCGGGCAGGTGCCGGTGCAGCGCCCGGGCGATGTGCCGGCCGCGGTCGAGGAGCTCCAGGGCGTCGAGGCCGTCGGTGGCGTCGGCGACGAAGGCCGCCGTCGGAAAGGCGGGGTGCACCGCCGCCAGGGACGCGCCCAGGGCGCGCACGCGCGCGGCGTCGAAGAAGGACTTCAGGCTCAAGGGCGCTCCAGTCGGCTGGGCACCTGTCTACCCGGCTGGACAGGGGCCGCGCCAGGGATCAAGCTGGCCGGCCGATCTTCGACGAGGGGGCCCTTGGCACACATCCTGCTGCGTGGTTGGGACGGAGGTGTCGATGTCGCGCCAAGGACTCTGGCTGTTGTTGGGAGTGGCGGCCTGTTCGGAGGGCCAGGGCAAGTGGAAGGAGGGAACCGACGACGACGCCATCGGCGGCGTGGTGGTGCCGCCGCCGGGCGAGGAGGACGAAGACGAACCGGGCGACACGCTCCCAGGCGACACGGACCCGGGTGACCCAGTTCACCGCGGGGATCTCGCCCTCCGAAGCGACGCCGACATCGAGGAATTCTGCGCCCGCTACACCGCCGTGGAGGGAAACCTCTCGGTCGGCGGGGAGGTCGCCGATTTGAGCGGCCTCTCCTGCCTGCAAACGGTCTCGGGCTCTCTGTCCATCGGCAGCGCCTTGCTGGAGACCACCGCCGGCCTTGACGGCCTCGAGGCGGTGGGTGGCGGCCTGCTGATCGGCGGCGAGGCGCTCGTCACCGTCGAGGGCTTCGCCGGCCTCACGGCGATCGGCGGCGACCTGCGCATCGACGGCGCGCCGGCCCTGACCACCCTCTCCGGGCTCCTGGGCCTCGAATCGGTGGGCGGCGACGTGGTGATCGCGAGCCTGCCCTCGCTGTCTTCCTGGGCGGGCATGGCCTCCCTGCACACCGTCGGCGGCGAGCTGCGCCTGGAGTCGCTGTTTGGCTTGCGGTCGGCCCCGGCCTTCCCCGGCCTCGTCGAGCTGCCGGCCCTCACCGTGCGGGAGGCGGGCTTTGTCTGTCCTTCGTTCCCGGCCCTGTCTTCGGCCGGTGAGATCACCATCGACGGCTGCGGCGAGGGCGTGGTGAACCTGCTCCCCGCGCTTGTCTCGGTGCAGGGGCCTCTCGACATCACGCTGGGCGAGGGGGTGCTCAGCCTGACCCTGGCGCCGGGGCTCACCGCCGTCGGCGGCCTGCGCCTCAGCCTCGAAGGGGTAGGCACGCTCGACGACGTTGCTGCCCTGGAGGCCATCACCGGCGATCTGGCCCTCGTCGACAACCTGCGCCTGACGGCGGTGCCGGCCCTGCCGCGCCTGGGGGCGGTGGAGGGGGATCTGGTGATCACGGGCGGCACTTCGCTGGTCGACCTGGACGGTCTGGCCACGATCACCCGCGTGGGCGGCGACCTCTCGATCGAGCGCTGCCGCTATGTGGAGGGGCTCGATGGCCTCGCGGGCCTCGTCGAGGTCGGCGGCGATGTGTCGCTGGGGTACCTCACCCGCCTCTCCTCCACCGAGGCGCTCGCCGGGCTGACGAACGTGGGCGGCGGGTTGGCGATCGACGCCAACGCCCGCCTGACCACCCTGAGCGGCCTGATGCAGCTCCCCTCCCTGGGGGGAGACCTGGCCATCACCAACAACGGCTGGCTGCAGACCACCACCGCCGAGGCGCTGGTGGAGGCGATCGGCCGCGAGGACATCGCGGGTGACGTGATCATCGAGGGCAACCGCACGGAATAGCGCCGGAGAGCCCCTTGACAGGCCTGCGCGGCCGCGGGTAGCTGGGCGGCACGATGTCGAAGCCCTTCGCCCCGCTGTGCTCCCTGTCCTCCACCCAACTGGTGGCGGGAGCAGGAGCGCCTGGGCGCTGGGTTCGCGGGTAGTCCACCCCCTCCCTTCGCCCCGGTCGCAGGCACCGGGGCGCAGCGGACCACAGGGGTTCGGGTGACTCGGGGCGCGGGCGGGGCTCCTGGAGTCCCCGATGAGCGAGTTCCACATTCAAGTCGTGCGCCTCGGCGCGGTTGAGCCGCACCCCGACGCCGACACGCTCTCCATCACCCTCGTACACGGCGGCTACCCCTGCATCATCCGCACGGGCGAGCTGCACGAGGGCGAGCTGGCCGTCTATGTGCCGGTAGACGCCCTGGTGCCCGTGGATCGGCCCGCCACCGCCTTCCTGGCCCCGCGGGCCAAGAAGGGCTTCGCCCGCATCCGCGCCCTGCGCCTGCGCGGCATCTTCTCGATGGGCCTGCTGCTTCCTGCCGAGCCCGGTTGGGAGGAGGGCCAGGACGTGCGCGCCCTGCTTGGCATCGAGAAGTACGAGCCCCCCGAGCCCTCCGCCGCCGAAGAGGCCGCGCCCGAGCTGTCGATCCTGCCGGTCTACGACCTCGAAGGTCTGCGCCGCTGGCCGAACCTGCTCCAGGAGGGTGAGGAGGTCGTGCTCACCGAGAAGGTGCATGGCGCCAACGGCCGCGCCTGCTGGCATGAGGGGGCTCTGCGGGTGGGCTCGCGCAACCAGATGAAGCTGACCGAGGGCGACACGATCTGGGCCCGCCTCGCGCGCGCCTGGGGGCTTGAGGAGAAGCTGCGCGACAGCCCCTACGCGCTCTACTTCGAGGTCTACGGCCCGGTGCAGGACCTGCGCTACGGCAAGGGTGAGCTGCGGGGTGCCGTCTTCGATGTGCTGGAGCTGCGAAGCCGACGGTGGCTCGACGTCGATGAGGCCGACGCCTTCGTCGCCTCGCTGGGCCTGCCCCGGGTTCCGGTGCTTCACCGCGGCCCCTGGTCGGCCGCTCTGTGCGCCCTGGCTGAGGGCCCTACGGTGATCGGCGAGGGCGCCCATGTGCGCGAGGGCTTCGTGGTGCGGCCGGTTCGCGAGCGGGTCGACCGCCGGGCCGGGCGCGTGGTGCTCAAGCTGCACGGCGAGGGCTACCTGCTGCGCAAGAGCGGCTAGCGGGTCCACCAAAGGAGCTGGAGCGGCGACACGATGCCAGCGTGGGCCGCCTCCACCGCGCCGTCGGGGCCCACCACCACCGTCGTGGGCAGGGTGGTGGCCCCCCAGGCGGCCTGGGTCGCCGCGTCGGCGCGGAGCACGCGCTCGGGGGGCAGGCCATGGCGGGCGACAAAGGCCCGTAGCGCGCCCGGATCGTCGTCGACCGAGACGTAGAGCACTGGCACGTCCTCGATCGCCTGGAGCATCGGCATCTCCGCCCGACAGGGCCCGCACCAGGTGGCCCAGAAGTTGACGATCACGCGCTGGCCGCGCAGCGCGGCGAGGTCCACCACGGCGCCCGACTGGGCGGTCAGGCGCAGGGCCGGCGCGGCGTCGGCGAGGTCGGGGGCCCGCAAGAAGCCCACCCCCTGCATCACGGCGAGGCCGAAGAGCAGCGACAGGCCGATGTCCTTGGCCAGGCTGAGCGCGCGGCTGGCGAGGGAGGGGTCGGGCGTGGGGTCGAGCGCGGGGTCGAGGTCCATGGGCGGCAGCCTAGCCCGCCCGGCCTTGACAGGCCGCTGACGCAGATCGCGGGAACCGCGCCGGCGGACCGCGGTCGAGAGAGACATCCCGGCCAGAACAGAAAACCCCGGCCGGCGACTGGAGCCGTCATGCACGTCGCCTCGACGCAGGCCCCCCTGCGCGCGCCAATCGCCCCTCCGCCCCCGCCCCTGGCCTCGGGCGATAGCCTGCTGGCCGCTCCCTCGACCGCCGGTGAGGTGCTGGAGATCGGCTTTTTCTGGGAGGGCCTGCCCCTCGATCTCCGCCACATGCGCCCCGGCGACGCCCCCCTCTATGCAGGCGCTGGGGCCGCCGACTTCGTGCTGCCCGCCGACGAGGCCCCCACGGGCGCCCGCCCCTTCTGTCGCCGGGAGGCGGGCCGCTACCTCCTCTGTTTTCCGGGCTCCTGGACCGTGATGCTCGACGTCGCCGGCGAGCGGCTCGACCGGGCCGCCCTCGCCGCCAGCCGGCGGGCCGCCCAGGTCGAGCCCGGCCTCTGGGAGGTGAGCGTGCAGCCCGGTGAGCGCCTGCTCCTCGACACGGGCACGCTCTCCTTCGCCATCGGCCTCACCGGATCGAGCCCCCGCCTCGCCCAGCGCCTGCGCGATCGGGTCGACTGGGGCCTGGTGGGTCTGTTCACGGCGGTCAGCGCCGGGCTGGGCCTCTTGCAGGCCGGCCTCTTGACGATGCCCCCCTCGCAGACCACCGTGCTGGCCGAGGCCGACGCCGATCTGAGCGCCCAACTCCGCCGCTACCAGCCCATCCCCACCGAGATCGCCAAGGCCAGGCCCGAGTCCGGCTCGGCCCCAGCGAGCAAGCGCGAAGAGGGCCGCGCCGGCGAGCGCAAGGCCCGCGCCCAGCAAGCCCAGGGCAAGCCCCGCCCCACCGACAAGGAGGTGGCCAGCGCCGCCGGCATCTTGTCGGCGATGGATGACAACGCCGAAACGGCCGCGCTCTTCGGCAGCTCCGCCCTGTCGGCCGAGGTCGCGGGGGGCGTGGGCGGGCTGATCGGCGCCAAGGGCACCCAGGTGGGCGTGGGCGGTCTGGGCCAGCGGGGCCCCGGCATCGGCGGCGGCGGGCCGGCCGAAGGCCTGGGCGGCCTGGGCGGGCGCGGCAAGGATGGCCGGCTCGGTGACGGCGATGGGGGGGTGAGCCTGGAGCCCAAGAAGGAGGGCCGCATCAGCACGGCGAGCGAGCCCACCGTGCTGGGCGCCCTCGACGGCAGCCTGATCGACGC
>JBEIQK010001077.1:0-1790 GCA_040376505.1 Alphaproteobacteria bacterium
GCACAAGGCCGTCCTCGTCGAGCTCCCCGTCGCAGTCGTTGTCGACGGTGTCGCAGGGGTCCTCCAGGCCGGGGTGTACGCCGTCGTCGGCGTCGTCGCAGTCGTCGTCGTTGGAGACGGCACCCTCGGGCGGCGCGCAGGCCTCGGTGGGGGCGCCGGGGTCGCCAAAGCCATCCTGGTCGAGGTCCGCGAACCAGGTGGGGCGCACGCCTTCATCCACGGCGCCGTCGCAATTGTTGTCGACGCCGTCGCAGACCTCGGCGGCGCCCAGGTGGGTCGCAGGATCCCCCTCGTTGCAGTCGTCCTCGCCGGAGAAGCCGTCGCGATCGCTGTCATCGGAGAGGACCTCTCCGGGGTCCTGGTCCGAGGTGGGGCCGCCGCCGGCGCAGGCGGCGAGGAGCAGAGCGAGGGATGGGCGGAACATGGCGACCTCCGGGGCGCCAGTCTACACGACCGCAGACGCCGCGCGCGGGTCGGCCGGCCGATCGTGCAGGCCAGCGCCACACCTTGCCCAGGCGGAGAGGGCGAGATACCTCGTCTTTTTGGCGAGAGCCAGGGAGTGCGGTATGGCCAAGGTCCTCGGTGTGGGTGGTGTCTTCTTCAAGAGCGACGATGTGGCGGCGCTGCGCGCCTGGTACGCCACGGTGCTGGGCCTCGAGGTGGGCGACTGGGGGGCCTTCTTCACGCCGGCGATGGTGGCCGACCTGCCGGGTGCGGGGACGGTCTTCAGTCCTTTTTCGGCCACCACCGACTACTTCGCGCCCTCCGTTCATGACTTCATGATCAACTTTGTCGTCGACGACCTCGACGGCGTGCTGGCCCGGGCGGCGGCGGCGGGGGTGAGCCCGGTCAAGCGGCAGGAGGAGGCCTATGGCCGCTTCGCCCACATCCTCGACCCCGAGGGGCGCAAGATCGAGCTGTGGCAGCCCAGGCCCTACGTCCCGGAAGGCTGAAGCTGCCGCGGTGCTGCGCCGATGGCGCCACCTCGCCGGCGCCGGATGGCGGTGCGGTCATTGCGCGGGTCGCTCCAGTTTGTTGCGAGAATCGCGCCATGGGAGCGCTGTTCTCGGCGCTGATCAGGGGTAGGCTGAGGCGGCCGGGCTTCTGGTCGACAGGGATGGAGGCCTGCAGCCCTCTCCCCTCGACCGTGGAGCCCCCGTGCAGCGCCCAGACACCATTCTTCCCGTCAAAGAAGGCATCCTGCGGATGATCAACAGTCCCAAGAAGGGGCTGTACTACGTCGTCGGCATCGACAAGGAGCGCAAGCCCTTCCTCTGGCTCAAGGCCACCGACTTCACCCAGGAGGAGGAGCGGGCGCTCAAGGCGGGGGCCACGCCGGGCTACCAGGAGGGCCGGGTCTTCTACAACCCCGCCAAGGCCCGGCCGGTCTTTTGCGCCGACAAGCCGCCCACCCAGTCCTTCTCCCAGTGGATGGTGGCGCTGTGCCGGGAGGCCGGCTCCGAAAAGCTGAAGACGGCCACCTATGTCAAGGTGCCCACCAGCAAATTCTCCGCCGTGCTGAGCCAGGGCGTCGACTGCGGCGTGGAGGACGAGCCGGAGGGTGGCATCAGCGATGAGGTGGCTGAGGGGGTGGGCCAGATGATGGCCCAGGCCAACGAGGAGGCCGAGCGCCGCCTCGCGGTGGAGGCATCCTTGCGCTCCCAGGGCGAGCTGGCGACCCGCCTGAAGGAGGCGGCGGCCCGGCTCCGGGGCCAGCCGGACTTCGGCGACGCGGTGCGGGCGGCCAGCGAGGCCGGCGCGCTGCTGCGGGGGAAGGCGCCGAATGTGGA
>JBEIQK010000288.1:0-7433 GCA_040376505.1 Alphaproteobacteria bacterium
CACCCACACCTACGGCGTGCTCACCATCAAGTTCTTCGACGACAGCTACAACTTCCTGGGCGGCTTCGACTCGAACCCGATCACCTCCGAGACGCCGACCGACACCTGGACAGAGCTGACTGTCTCGGCCACCACCCCAGCCGGCGCCACCAAGGTGCAGGCCTGCGTGGAGTTCTGGCAGTGCAAGGCCGACGCCAGCGGCGGCAACTGCTGGGATGGCAACGGCGGCGTCTACTTCGACGCGATGAGCTTCACCAAGTGAGGCCGCTCGCCCCGCGCCTCGCCGGAGTCGCGGGGCTGCTCCTCGCGCTGGCGCTCCCCACGAGCGCGAGCGCAGAGACCCGCGTGGAGAAGGGCCCCGTCGGCATGACCGTACAGGTCGACGGCGCGCCCTTCTTCATCCGCGGCATGAACTGGGATCACTACCCGGTCGGCACCAACTACCGGTACAGCCTCTGGGCCCAGGACGACGCCACCGTTCTGCGGGTGCTCGAGCGCGAGATGCCGCTGATGGCTGCCATGGGCGTCAACGCCATCCGCCTCTACGACGACGTGCCGCCGCGCTGGGTCTCCGTCATCTACGAGCGCTGGGGCATCCGCACGATGGTGAACCCGCTCTTTGGCCGCTACGGCCTCACCATCGACGGCCTGTGGGTGCCGCAGGTCGACTACGCCAACCCAGTCCACCGGGCGGCGATTCGCGAGCAAACCCTGGCCTCGGTTGAACGGTTCAAGGGCACGCCCGGCGTTCTGCTCTATGTGCTGGGCAACGAGAACAATTACGGCCTGAGCTGGACCTCCTTTGAGGCCGAAGACCTCCCCCAGGGCGAGCAGGACAGGGCCCGCGCTACGCCGCTCTACACGCTCTTTGGCGAGGTGATCGACGCGATCCACGCCGTTGACCCGGCGCACCCGGTCGCGATCTGCAACGGCGATCTGCAGTACCTGGATCTGGTGGCCGCTCACGCCCCCAACCTGGACCTGTTCGGCACCAACGTCTACCGCGGTCGGCAGGCCGGAGATCTCTACCAGCGCGTGCGCGACACGCTGGGCGTGCCCGTCTTCTACACCGAGTTCGGCGCCGACGCCTGGGACGCCAAGCGCAACCGCGAAGACAGCCTCACCCAGGCCCGCTACCTCGTCGCCCAGTGGGCCGATCTGTACGCCAACGCCGCCGGCCAGGGCGCCGGAAATGCGGTCGGCGGCTTCGTCTTTCAGTGGTCCGACGGCTGGTGGAAGACCCGCCAGGACGAGCGGCTCGACGTCCACGACATCCACGCCAGCTGGCCCAATGGCGGCTACGCCGAGGACTTCGTCGAGGGGCGCAACAACATGAACGAAGAGTGGTTTGGCATCACCGCCAAGCTGCCGCCGAACGCCGCGGGCGACACGGTCCTGCTCCCGCGCCCCGCGGTCGACGCCCTGACCCAGGTCTGGCGCCTCGATCCCTATGGACTCGATCCCGCCGTTCGGCAGGCCTCTTTCGCCGCCATCGAGCCCGCCCTGGCCCTGCCGGCCTACGAGTTGGCCCTCCAAGCCCAGAATCCGGTCCTCCAGCTTGTCGACGCGGGGCTGCTGCTCTCCACCACCACCGCCCAGGACAGCCGCCGCGATCCCGCTCCCACCTTCGGCCACACCGAGGCCGCCCGCCTCGTCTTCGGCCTGCGGCCCAGCCCGGCCTTCTCCGCTGACGTCGGCCTGCACATGCTGGGCGGCGTGGCCGGCAACAGCCTCGACCCGCTCACCTGGGAGACCCGCGGCGGCACGCTGATGCCCGAAGACCCGGCGCCCGGCGCGCCGCCGCCTGCACAGTTGACGGTGGAGGGCGCCGACCGGCTGCGGATCGAGACGATCCAGGCCCACTGGGAGACGAATACCTTCGAACTGCGGGCCTTTCACCGCGTGGGTCATGGCCACTGGGCCGATCAGGGCGATGTCTTCGGGCTCTACCGCGAGGCCTGGTATGGGCCCAACATCGACACCTACGCCGCCGAGGTGCCGAGCGGCGTGGAGGTCGTCGGTGCAGGCCCCCTGCGCGCCTTCGCCCTGGCGATGGGGCCGCAGCTGTGGTGGGGGGCCAACCCCGGCCTCGTCGCCAAAGCCCAGGCCCGCACCGGCCCGCTCACCTGGACGGCGGTGCACCAGCAGGACATCGCGGCCCAACCCGACGATCTGTCCAACCGCGCCATCCCCCAGCCGATCGGCCGGGCCAGCGCGCTGAACCTGGGCGCCCAGGCCGGGCGGCTCCACCTCGATCTGGCCGGCTTGCAGGCGGGCAGCGAGCATGTCGGCGAGGCCTTCGTCTCGGTGGCCGACGCCGCGCCGGGCGACTCCTACGGCGACAGCGGCTACCACGTCCTCCTCGACGAGGTTCACCCCGCCGACACGCTGGGCGGCCGGATGAAGCTGGTCTACGAGGGGTCCCGGGTGCGGGCCTACGCCCTGGCCACCCATCGCGGACGGGTGGCCGACGCGGGGCCCGATCCGGCCATCACCATCACGGCCTGGACCCTCAAGGATCACGGCGTCGGCAACGTAAACGCCCTCTTTGCCGGGGCCGCGGTCTCGGCCGGGGTCCTGTCCATCGCCCCCAACCTGATGGTCCAGCGCCCCTTGGACGGTCCTGTCCCGGCGCTCAACCCCACCTGGGAGGCCGACACGGGCTGGTACTTCGCCGGCACGCGGCCCCGCAACATCGTAGACGATCCCTTCTCGGTCTCGGCCAACCGCGAGACGGTGGCCGGAGAGCTGCTCCTCACCTATGACCCCTCGCCGGGCACCTGGTGGTGGGCCTGGGATCATGCCCAGACCGAAGACGCCCCCTTTGGCGCCAGCCTCGACCTCGTCTACCGGCACCAGCCCACCGCGCGTGACGCCGCCCTTGGCTTTGACGCCGAGGGGAATCTGTTCACCTTTGGCGAGGGCCTGCCGGCCGCCGACACCTGGGACGCCACCCTCAAGGGGATCCTCACCCCGGGTGGCCTGCGTCTGCTGGCCGGCGCCTTCGTCGGCAGCGCCCAGTCCACCGGCGACGATGCGCGGCTCGTGCTGCGCAAGGGCGGCGATCTGTCGCTGTGGTGGGGGGTCTCTGCGCTTCAGGTGGGCGCCCGCTGGGACGACTGGGGGCCCTATGACTACCACCGCACCTTCAACCTGACCTTTCCCTTTCAGGCCTGGGGGGATCTGTCCACCGGGCTCACCGGCCTGCGCCTGCCCACGCCGGGCACCCGCCTCGGCCTGCGCGGAAAGTACAGGGAATTCGACGGCCACTCGCCCGACGCGCTGCTCCTCGGCGAGGCGGGCCAGCAGTTCGAGATCGTCACCTACCTGGAGGTTCGCAAGTGAACCTGCTCACCCTCCTTGCCTGCGCCCTGCCAGCGCCCGAGTGGCAGACGGGCGACGATCTCTCGGCGCTCTCGGTCGACCTTGTCTACGCCGACGAGGGCGTGCACCCGGCCACCACCGTGCTGGACAGTCCCCACAACCCCTTCGACGCCCGCGTGCTGGCGGTGAAGTGGGAGATCCTGGCCACCGACTGCGCGCAGGGCTTCTACGCCTTCGCCACTGCCCTGGCAGTTCAGCCCACCGGGGAGCACCAACTGTACACGGCTCAGTGTATGGCCGATCTCGTCAACGGCGCCCGCCTCACTCCCGAAGATGATGCGCTGGGCTGGCACATCGCCATCGACGGCTATCAGGCCGTGCTCGACCACTTCTCCGACGATCTGACCTACGACGCCACCGGCACCTATGCCTGGCCGGTGGCCCCCCTGGCCTACGAGGGGATCCTCGACCTGGGCGGGGAGCCTCTTGGCTGGGTTGCGGTCGAAGGCGAAGACGGCGAAATGCACCTCGTAAAGGAGGGTGGATCATGATCTGGCTCCTCCTGGCCTGTCGGGCCGACCCGGGAGCGCCGGTCTACCCGGAGCGGGAGCCCTGGAGCCGCACGGAAGACGACGGCTTTCTGTCGACCCCGCTCGCCGACGGTGAGCTGCGCCTCGGCATCGGCCTCTTCTACGAGGGCGAGACCACCGAGTTCATCCCCATTGACGACACCACCAGCCACTTCTATGTCTACGAAGGCAGCTTTGGGGTGGAGGTCAGCGACGATCGGGTGGAGGGCTACACCAGCGATCTGATCGTGCTGCAGGGCAAGCCCTGGTGGGGCGGCGGTGTGCACTGGGACGCCCCCCACGACCTGCGCGCCTACGACACCCTGCGCTTCTCCCTCCGCGCCGAGGCCTTTGGCGACTGGACGGTGGGCATGACCGGTGGCGCCGAGCACCGCGTCTCCGTCTCCTCCCTCGGCTTTGTGGCAGACGGGAATTGGCACACCGTCGAGCTGCCCCTCTCCACCCTCTCCGCGGCCGGCGTCGACCTCTCGGCGGTGACCCTGCCCCTGCTCCTCATCGGGGAGGGCGGAGAGGCCGATGATGAGCTTTGGATCGACGATCTGTACCTGAAGGGGACCGAGCCATGATGCTGATCCTGCTTGTCGCCTGTCAGGGGCCCAGCCTGTCGCCCACCCCCGTCGAAGGGTGGCGACTGACCTGGGCCGATGAGTTCGACGCGGCCGAAGGCGAGGGGCCCGCCGAGCCCTGGGGCTTTGACGAGGGTGCCACCGGCTGGGGCAACGCCGAGCTTCAGTCCTACACCCGCGACAACGCCCTTCACAACGGCGAGGGGGAGCTCGTGATCACCGCCCGCGAGGAGGCGGTGGAGGGGGCAGCCTACACCTCGGCGCGACTGAACACCAAGGGCCGCTTCGCCCAGCAGTACGGCCGCTTCGAGGCTCGCCTGCGCGTGCCGGCGGGCCAGGGCCTTTGGCCGGCCTTCTGGCTGCTGGGCGCCGACATCGACACCGTCGGCTGGCCCACCTGCGGCGAGCTGGACGCGATGGAGGTTCGCGGCGCCGAGCCCGAGACCGTTCAGTCGGCCGCCCATGGGCTCGGTTTCTCCGGCGGGGCCTCGATCTACGACAGCATCACCCTCGACGAGGGCAGCCTCGCCGATGACTTCTTTACCTACGCCGTCCAGATCGACGAGGGGCGGGTCAGCTTCTGGTTTGACGACCAGCGCGTGATGGATCTGACCGCCGCCGACCTGCCCGAGGGCAGCGCCTGGCCCTTCGACAAGCCGATGTTCCCCATCGTCAACCTCGCGGTGGGCGGCACCTTCGGCGGCGATCCCGACGAGACCACCGTGTTTCCCGCCGAGCTGGTTGTGGATCATGTTCGTGTCTACGCGCGGGGCGACTGAGTGCGCCTCCTGCTCCTCGCCCTGATCGCCTGCGCGCCGCCGGTGGGCGCGCCGCCCGGCGTGATGGTCATTCTTCAGGAGCAGCAGGCCGCCTGGGTTCGCAGCTTCCACCCGCTGCTCGCCACGGGCGGCGCGCGCTGGCCCACCCGCTGTGGCATCTACGAGCCCCTGGCCATCTACAACCGCGCCACCGGCGCCTGGGTGCCCTGGCTGGCGACTGACTGGCGTTGGGAAGAGCCGGCGCGGCGCCTGCGCATGCGTCTGCGGCCGGGTGTGCGGTGGTCCGATGGCGCGCCGCTCACCGTTCAGGATGTCGTCACCTCCTTCACCCTTGGACAGCGTCACCCTGCCCTCGACGGCGCGGGGGTCTGGAGCTTCCTTCAGTCGGTGCAGGCGGTCGACGCCGAGACGGTGGAATTCACCTTCTTCCGGCCCTACGGCCCGGGCTTTGGCGTGCTGGCGACCCAGCCGATTGTTCCGGATCACATCTGGTCGGCCCTGGCAGACCCCGTTACCTTCACCAATGAGAACCCTGTCGCCACGGGCCCTTTCACCGAGGTCCGTCGCTTCGACACCCAGATCTGGGAGCTTGGGCGCAACCCGCACTACTGGCAAGGGCCGCCGGCCATCGAGGCCTTGCGCTTTCCGGCCATCTCCAGCAACGACCAGGCCCTGCTGGCCCTGGTGCAGGGAGGGGTGGACTGGGCGGGCAGCTTTGTGCCGGCGGTGGAGCGGACCTTCGAGGCGCGGGACCCCCATTTTCACGCCTGGTCGCCCCAACTGGGCGAGACCGTCTTCCTCTACGCCGCCTTGAGCCAGCCACCGCTCGACGATCCTCGCCTTCGCCTCGGTCTCTCCCAGGCCATCGATCGGGAGCGCGTCGTTCGCGTCGCCATGCACGATCTGACCGTGCCCAGTCACCCCAGCGCCCTGTCGGAGGGCTACGCCGACTGGCGCCTGCCCGACCTCGACGATCGGGCCGTTCGCTATGATCCGGTCGCCGCGAGCGCGATTCTCGACGAGGCGGGCTACCTGCGCGGGCCCGACGGCCGGCGCGTTGGCCTGGATGGCGCTCCGCTGCGACTGCCGATCCTGGTCCCGGCTGGCTGGTCGGACTGGCTGCGGGCGGCGCAGGTGATTCACGATGGCCTCTCCCAGATCGGCGTCGACGCGCCGGTGCAGGGGCTCGACTTTGGCGCCTGGTTCGACAAGGTGGGCCGGGGCGACTTCGCGCTCTCGCTCGGCTGGTCGGTGAGCGGCGACACGCCCTATTCCTTCTACCGATCCTTGATGAGCAGCGCCACCTATGTCAAACCGGGGGAGCCGGCCGCCGGGAACTGGCACCGGGCGCGCATCCCCGAGGCCGATGCCCTGCTCGCCGAGTTTGAGGCCACCGTCGATCCAACCGAGCAGCGCCGCATCATGGGGGCGCTGCAACGGGTCTTCGTCGACACGCTCCCGGCCATCCCGCTCTTTCCGGCGCCGGCCTGGGGTCAGTACAATGACACCCGCTTTGTCGGCTTTCCCAACGCCGCCGACCCCTACGCGCCGCTCACCCCCAACGCCAGCCCCGACCCCTTGCTGGTGTTGACCCGCCTCCAGCCGCGGAGCGCGCCATGAGCGGGCTCCTGCGCCGACTGGGTCTGTACGCGATCGCCGCCTGGGCGGCCCTGACCCTCGACTTCCTGCTGCCGCGCCTGATGCCTGGTGATCCGGCGGCCGCCCTCTTCGCGCGGGTGCAGGGGCGCCTCGCCCCCGAAGCGATGGCGGCCTTAAAGGCCACCTTCGGCGCCACCGACGCGCCGCTCTGGCAGCAGTACATCGACCACATCGGCAAGCTGGCGTCTGGCGATCTGGGCACCTCGCTCGCCTTCTACCCGGCGCCGGTGAGCGCGGTGGTGGGCAGCGGGCTCGGCTGGACGGTCTTTCTGGCTGGCGGGGCGCTGATCATCGCCTTCGCGCTGGGCTCGGCCTTGGGAGCCTGGGCGGCCTGGCGGCGGGGCGCCACCGAGCGCATCCTCGCGCCGGCCCTGTCGCTGTTGGGGGCATTTCCCTACTTCTGGCTGGCGATGGCCGCGGCCTGGGGGCTCGGCGTGGAGCTGCGCTGGTTTCCCGCCCGCCACGCGGTCGGCGCCGACGTCGACCCCGCCGACACCCTCGCCTGGTGCCTCAGC
>JBEIQK010000299.1:0-7319 GCA_040376505.1 Alphaproteobacteria bacterium
CCCGCTGGGCGTGCAAGGCCGCCACCACCGCCGGCACCTCGTCGGCGGTGGCCCCCGCCTGGACGGCCACGTTGCGGGCGTGCATGCGCATGTGGCCGTGCTGGATGCCGTCGGTGGCCAGGGCCCGCAGGGCGCCCAGGTTCTGGGCGAGGCCCACTGCCGCCATCACCGCCGCCAGCCCGCGGGCCCGCGGCAGGCCCAGGATCTGGTGCGCTGCCGCCATGCCGGCGTGGTTGCGGATCGGCCCGCCCACTGTGCCCACCTGGATCGGCAGCTCCAGGGAGCCCACCAGGGCGCCCTCTTCGACCGTCCAGGTGGAGAGCGAGCGGTACTGGCCGTCGCGGGCGGCCCAGGCATGGGCGCCGGCCTCGATGGCCCGCCAGTCGTTGCCCGTGGCCAGCGCCACGGCGTCGACCCCGTTCATGATGCCTTTGTTGTGGGTCGCGGCCCGCCAGGGGTCGGCCCAGGCGAAGCGCCAGGCGCTGGCGATGCCGTTGGCGACGGCCTCACCGGCGACCTCGCCCTTGTCGAGCAGCGAGAAGGGCAGCCGGCAGCTCGCCCGGGCCAGCCGCCGACTCGCGAGGTTGGAGAGGATGCGCAGGCCCACCACGCCGCCGCTCAGCCGCTCGACCGTGGGGGCGAGGCGCTCGGCCACCGTGTTCACCATGTTGGCGCCCATGGCGTCGACACAGTCGAGGAAGAAGTGCAGCACCAGCATGTCTTCGGGGCGGTGGCCCGGCGCATCAAAGCGCAGGCGCCGCACCTCGAAGCCGCGAAGCCCGCCGCCGCGCTCCTCCAGGCGCGGGTGGATGCCCCGCGTCAGCGCCGCCAGCTCGCCGAAGGCCGCCTCCAGCCGCGCCGTGGCGAGGTCGAGGTCGGGCACCTCCACGACCTGGATCTGCCCGATCATGATGGATTCATCGGAGTCGGCGGTGAATCCGCCCGCCCCGCGCACGAGGCGGGCCATGTTGGAGACCGCCGCCACCACGCTGGGCTCTTCGACCACCATCGGCACCAGCACGTCTTCGCCGTTGACCTGCAGGTTCACGCCGACGGCGAAGGGCAGGCCGAAGGTGCCCACCACATTCTCCACCATCAGGTCGGCGCTCGACTCGCTCAGGCTGGCGGCGTCGAGGCCGAGCAGGCCGGCCTCATCGAGGGCGCCGAGGCGCAGGAGGGCCTCGCGCCGGGCCTGGGGCGCGAGCTGGTAGAAGGCGGGGATGCGGCTGCCGGTCGGCATGGGCGGCGGTCTAAAACGGGCCCCCCAGACGGTCAAGCCGCCGCGGCCTCAGCGCAGGCCGTCGGCGGCGGTGGGGGCGCCGGGGCGCCAGGCGCAGTCGGGCTCGCGCAGCACGAGGCCGTCGAAGACCAACTCGGGTGGGCGGGGGAGGATGCCCGGCCGGTCAGGGGGCAGGGTCTCCATCAGCAGGAGGGTGTCGTCCACCCGCACCCAGGTGCCCCCCCAGGTGACGATGCCCGTCCAGGAGCACTGGGCGCCGCGCGGGCAGGGGCTGACCAGATCATGGCCGGTGTAGCTCCCGTCTTCGTTCAGGCTCAGCTCTCGGGCGTAGGCGCGGGCCTTGCAGCTCTCCGAGCTCCACAGCCCATAGATGCGCTGGGTGGACCCCGTGGTGCCCTGCGCCGCGCTGGCCGCGATCTGGTCGACGTCGACGCCGCCCACCGGCGTGGACGGAGGTGCGGCCTGGGCGAGGAGCCAGAGCAGGGCCTTCACGGGCCCTCCCCGGCGCCGGCGTAGAAGTCATCGAGCAGCGCCTTGTGTTTGTGCTCGATGGCTTTGCGCTTCATCTTCTGGGATGGGGTCAAGTCGCCCTCCTCTACGCTCAGGTCATGCTCAAGCACGGCATAGTTCTTGATCGTCTCATAGCGGGCGAGGGATTGATTGAGGGAGTCGACGGCAGCTTTTACAACTCCAAGCACATCAACATCCCGGGTCAGGTCGGCGTAAGACAGCTTCTCCTTTCCTTTTTCGGCAGCAATCGCCCGGGCGGCGGCCTCATCAATTGTGATCAGCGCCACGCAGAAGTTGCGGTTGTTGCCGTGCACCAGCACCTGGGAGATCAGCGGGCTCGCCGCCTTGAGGCGGCCTTCGATCTCCTGGGGCGCCACATACTTGCCGCCCGAGGTCTTGATCAGGTCCTTCTTGCGGTCGGTGATCTTGAGGAAGCCGTCGGCGTCGATGTGACCGATGTCCCCCGTGCGGTACCAGCCGTCGGCGCCCAGGCTCTCGGCGTTCTGTTCGGGCAGGTTGCGGTAGCCGCGCATCACGCCCCGCCCGGCCAGCAGCACCTCGCCGTCGGCCGGATCGATGCGCACCTGCACGCCCGGCAGCGGCACGCCGACGGTGCCAAAGCGGAACTTGTCGATGCGGTTGACAAAGGACGCAGCGCTGGTCTCGGTGAGGCCGTAGCCTTCGAGGATCAGGATGCCCGCGGCGTGAAAGAACTCGGCAAGCTCGCGGCTGAGTGGCGCCGAGCCGGAGATGAAGAAGCGCAGGCGCCCGCCAAAGCGGGCCTTCAGGTCGGCGAAGACGGCCCGCTCGGCCAGGGCGAGCTTGAAGGCGAGCAGGCCGCTGGGGGTCTTGCCCTGCTGCACCACCGCCGAGCCCTGGCGCCCGACCTCGGTGGCCCAGCGGAAGATCTTGTGCTTGAGGCCGCCGCTCTGGCGCACCTTGGTGAGGATGCCGTTGTAGAGCTTCTCGAAGATGCGCGGCACAGCGGCCACGAAGGTGGGCTTGACCGCCGCCATGTTGGGCAGGATGCGGTCCAACCGACCGTCGATGGCGGTGGGGATGCCGATGCGCACGACCGCGGCCAGCAGCACCTTCCCGAAGGAGTGGGCCAGGGGGAGCCAGAGGAACTGCTTGTCGGCCGGGGTTAAAAAGCCGAGCGCGTCCATCGCCTCGGCCTCAAAGACCCAGCAGTCATGGGTCAGCTCGACGCCCTTGGGCTTTCCGGTGGTGCCCGAGGTGTAGATCAAGGTGGCCAGATGCTCGCCGCGCACCGCCCGGGCCCGGGCGTCGACCTCGCCGGGGTGAGCCTTGTTCCAGGCGGCCCCCTGCTCCATCAGCTCGGCGAGGTGGATGCACCACCCGTCGCTCTTTCCCTCGCCGGAGAGATTGACCACCCGAAGCAGTCCGGGGAGCTGCTCGCGCAGGCCGCGCAGCAGGTTTACCTGGGACTCGCCCTCGACGAAGATCAGCCGGACATCTGCATCGCGGAGGATGTGGAGACAGTCCTCGGCCTTGGTGTTGGGGTAGACGGTGGTGGTGGCGCAGCCACCGAGCAGGATGCCCAGATCGGCCAGCACCCACTCCACCCGGGTGCCCGCCATGATCGCCACGCGATCTTCGAGGGCGAGGCCCAGGGCGTGCAGGCCGCCGGCGATCTTGAAGACCTGGGTGCTCACCGCCGACCAGCTCAGGCTCTGCCAGACCTCGTCGCGGTCGGGGTACGAGAAGGCCTCGCTGTCGGGGGTGGAGGCCACCCGGTGGAGGAACATCTCGGCGAGCGACGCGAAAGAGGCAGCGGCCAAAGGGGACTCCAGGGTCCAGGGCAGGCCCCGAGGCCTCCCAGACCCTGCGCGCGTAACCGGGGGCAGCCACCAGCGCGTCGGCGGGCTAAGCGGCGGCCCCGACAGGAACCTTTGGATGCTGCGCTTCGAGAACGCGACGGTGGCGGTGGGCGGGGTCGACCTGCTCGAAGGTGTGGACTGGCACGTGCCCCCCGGCGCCAAGGTGGGCCTTGTAGGCCGCAATGGCACCGGCAAAACCACCCTGCTGCGGGTCGCCGCCGGCGAGCACCTGCTCGACAGCGGAAAGGTGGAGCGCCGGGCCAACACCCGCCTCGGCTACCTGCACCAGCACAGCAAAGTGCCCCCCGGGCGCATCGTCTGGGAAGAAGTGCGCAGCGGCATGACCGCCCTGCTCACCCTCGAGGCCGAGCTGAAGCGGGCCGAGCAGGCCGTCGAGCGCGGCGAGCCGGGTGCCGTCGAGAAGGCCGAGCGCATCGCCGAGCGCTTTCGCCTCGCCGGCGGCTACGCCATGGACGAGCGGGTGGGCGAGGTGCTGGCGGGCCTCGGCTTTCGCAAGGCCGACTGGGAGCGGCCCTGCGAGACCTTCTCCGGCGGCTGGCAGGTGCGCATCGCCCTCGCCAAGCTGCTCCTCGCCGAGCCCGAGCTGCTGCTGCTCGACGAGCCTACCAACCACCTCGACATCCTGGCCCGCACCTGGCTGGCCGGCTTCCTGGGCCGCTCCGATCAGGCCGTGGTGGTGGTCAGCCACGATCGACACCTCCTCGATCGCGTCACCGACCGCATCGTCGAGGTGCGAAACCAGCGCCTGCACCACTTCACCGGCAACTTCAGCTCCTGGATGAAGCAGCGCACCCTGCGCATCGAGCAGGAGCAGGCCGCCTACGAGAGCCAGCAGGAGGAGATCGAGCGCCTGGAGCGCTTCGTCGACCGGTTTCGGGCCAAGGCCACCAAGGCCGCCCAGGCCCAGAGCCGCCAGAAGGTCCTCGACAAGATGGAGCGCCTCGACGCCCCCGAGGGCGAGAAGGACCCGCGCCTCAACCTCCCCGACGCCCCGCCCTGCTCCGAAGAGGTGGTGGTGATCGAAGAGGCCGCGCTCGGCTGGCCCGGCGGCCCGGCGGTGCTGCAGGTCGACGAGCTGGTGCTCAGCCGCGGCATGCGCGTCGCCCTGCTGGGCCCCAATGGCGCCGGCAAGTCCACGCTGCTGCACAGCCTCGCCGGCGGCCTGCCGCTGCAATCGGGGCGCCGGCGGGTCGGCCGCGGCGTGCGGGTGGGCTTCTTCACCCAGGACCTCGCCCGCGATCTGCCCGCCGACGAGCCCGCCGTAAAGGTGGTGGCCCTCCAGGCCCCGATGGCACCTGAGTCCAAGGTGCGCGCCGCGCTCGGCGCCCTGGGCCTCACCGGCGAGATGGCCCTGCGCCTCGTCGGCTCGCTCTCGGGCGGCGAGAAGGCCCGGGTGGCCCTGGCCGGCTTCTGCGTGCGCCCCGCCAACCTGCTGCTCCTCGATGAGCCCACCAACCACCTCGATGTCGTCACGGTCGAGGTGCTGATCGGCGCGCTGCAGGAATTCACCGGCGCGCTGGTGGTCTCCACCCACGATCGGCACCTCGTCGAGGCCATCGCCACCCACGTCGCCGTCATCCGCGAGGGGCGCCTGGAGATCCGCGAGGGCGTGCGCCCCGAGGACTTCGAGCTGAGCCCGCTCCGCGCCGACGAGGCCTCCAAGAACGAGGTCGCCGCCCAGTCCCACGCGGCCCGCAAACAGGAGAAGCGCGAGACCGACAAGATGAAGAAGCGCCTTGTCGAGGTCCAGCGCCTGATCGAGGCCGAAGACGAGGCCCTGGCCCGGCTCGACGCCAGTCTGGGCGAGGAGACCGTCGGCGCCCGCATCGTCGCCCTGGCCAAGGAGCGCGCACAGCGAGCCGAGCGCCAGGAGGCGCTCTACGCAGAGTGGGCCGAGCTCGAAGAGCGCCTCGCCTGATCCACCTCCCTTGCCGGCCGCCGGCCCGCCGGGAGAAGATGGCGCATGCTGAACCTCCTCCTCGCAAGCATCGCCCTCGCCGCCCCCGCCGATGACGCCTTGCGGGCCTACCAGGAGGGCCTCGCCGGCGGCGGCCGGCCCACGCAAGGGCGGGTGATCGTCTTCGGTGCGCCCTCCGCCGCCCAGATCGCCCAGCGCGCCTGCACGGTGCACCGCCGGCTGCCCAGCCGCCCGGTGGTGGTGCTCTCCTGCGAGGGGCCCCTCGGCGCGCAGATCGCCGCCTGGGCCGCCCAACCCGGGGTCACCTGGGCCGAGGCCGACTGGCAGGCCGAGCTGCTCTCCTTGCCCGATGACTACAGCGCTTCGGCCTGGCACCTGCTCAACAGCGGGCAGACGATCGGCGGCGCAGCGGGGGTGGCCGGCGCCGATCTGGGCGCCGAGGCGGCCTGGCTCCGCGGGACGGGCGATGGCGCCGTCATCCTCGCCGTGCTCGACACCGGGCAGCGCCTCGACCACGCCGACCTGCTCGACAACCTGTACCAGAACCCGGGCGAGCTCGACTGCGCCGACGGCCTCGACGACGACGCCAACGGCTACATCGACGACTGCTTCGGCGCCGACGCCGCCGACGGCGACGGCGATCCCAGCGCCACGGCCTCAAGCTGCAGCTACCCCTCCCATGGCACCTTCATCGCCGGCCTCGTCGGGGCCAGCACCGACAACGGCCAGGGCATGGCCGGCATCAACTGGGCCACCGCGATCCTGCCGATCAAGATTCAGAGCGACGCCGACTGCGGGGTGAGCGCCTCGGGCATCGCCGCGGCGGTGGACTACGCCCGCGAGGCCGGCGCCACGGCCCTCAACGCCTCCTGGCATGTCAGCGCCACCGCGCTGGTGGTGAAGCGGGCCTTCCAGGATGCCGATGACGCCGGCCTCATCACCGTGATCGCCGCCGGAAACGACGCGCTCGACCTCGACACCACCAGCCCCGACTGGCCGATCGCCTACGATCTGCCCCAGGCCATCGTCGTCGGCGCCAGCACCCACCGCGACGGCCTCGCCTGGTTCTCCAACCACAGCGCCACCTGGGTGGACCTCGTCGCCCCGGGCCAGGACCTCACCTCGGCGGAGATCGGCTCCACCACGGCCTATGCGGTGCAGAGCGGCACCTCCTTCGCCGCGCCGATGGCCCTGGGGGCGGTCGGCCTCGTGGCCAGCACCGACCCCCGGCTCCACCCCGACGAGGTCTGGGACAGCGTGGTGGAGGGCGTCGTGGCGGTGCCCGCCCTCGACTGCGCCGCAAGCAGCACCTGCGTGCGCACCGGCGGTCGCCTGCACCTGCCAACCGCCCTCGACCGCGCCGAGGCCTGGATGGAGCGGATCACCCTGTCGCTCACGGCGGTGGAGCTGGCCGGAGAGGCCGATGGCGACGGCGTCGCCGAGGGGCACGAGGCGATCACGCTGCGGGTCTGGGTCCAAAACGACGGCCACGCCCGGGCGCCGGGCGTCACGGCCACCCTCCACGCAGAGGGGGCCACCGCCCTCGGCGCAGCCGTCGCCGCGGACATCGATCCCGAGGGCGGCGTCGCGGCGATCGAAGGCCTCGGCCTGCAGCTCGACGCCCCCTGCGCCGCGGACCTCGAGCTGCCGCTGACCCTCACCCTCACCGAAGCCGGCGGCGGCACCTGGACGGCCTCGGCCACCGTGCCGATCACCTGCCGGCAGGACGAAGACGCCGACGGCGCCTGGTCGGATGAGGACTGCGACGAGGCCGCCGCCGACACCTACC